>DATEVP010000332.1:0-2883 GCA_035258465.1 Hyphomicrobiaceae bacterium | reverse complement strand
TACGATTGCCGCTTCCTTGTACGATATCGGCCTTGGAAGGCGACAGAACGAAAAGCGAGAGTTGGGATGACTGGAGAGACTGGCAACAACAAGTGGATCGGCAAGCGCACCCCGCGGCCCGACGGCATGGACAAGGTCACGGGCCGGGCGGCCTTCGCCGCCGACTTTTCTCTGCCCGGCATGCTGTTCGGGAAGGTTAAGCGCAGCCCGCATCCGCATGCGCGCATCAAATCGATCAATTTCGCGAAAGCGCTGGCATTGCCGGGGGTCAAGGCCGTCATGTCCGGCAAGGATCTGGTGGACTTTCCCTGGGACAAGCCGGCGATCCTCGGCATCCAGGACCTGCGCTTCAACAGCCGCAACGTGATGGCACGCGACAAGGCATTCTACGCGGGTCACGCGGTGGCGGCCGTTGCGGCCACGTCGGCAAAGATCGCGGCCGCGGCCGCCAAGCTGATCGAAGTCGATTACGAGGTTCTGCCCTGGGTGATCGATGTCGACGAGGCGTTGAAACCGGGCGCGCCGATCCTGCACGAGGACATGCGCAACGTCGGCGCCAAGCCGGGTCCCGCAACGGACTCCAACATCGCGGGCAAGCTCGAGCACGTGCTGGGCGATGTCGAGGCCGGGTTCGCCGCGGCCGAAGTCGTCGTCGAGCGCAGCTTCAAGACCAAGCCGGTGCACCAGGGGTACATCGAGCCGCATGCTTGCGTCGTCAGCGTCAACAAAGACGGCCAGACGACCATCTGGAGCAGCTCGCAAGGCCACTTCATGGTGCGCGACATGACCGGCCAGCTGACCGGAACGAAACTCAGCGACATTCGCGCGATCCCCGCCGAGATCGGGGGCGGCTTCGGCGGCAAGACCATCGTCTACCTGGAGCCGCTGGCGCTGGTGCTGGCGAAGAAATCGGGACGCCCGGTCAAGATGGTGATGACGCGCGAGGAGGTGTTTCGCGCCACCGGCCCGACGTCTGGCTCCTCGAGCACGGTGAAGATCGGCGCCACCAAGGATGGCAAGATCACGGCCGTGAAGGCGACCTATCGCCTGCAGGCCGGCGCCTTTCCGGGCTCACCAATTCGCGGTGCCGTGGGATGCTCCCTTTCGCCCTACGACCTCGCCAACGTGCAGATCACCGGTTTCGACGTGGTGACGAACCGGCCCAAGGTTGCAGCTTATCGCGCGCCGGGCGCGCCGATCGGTGCCTTCTCGGTGGAAAGCACGCTCGACGAGCTGGCCACGGCCCTGAAGTTGGACCCGCTCGTTCTGCGCCAGAAGAATGCCGCCAAGCAGGGCACAAAAGCGGCTTACGGCCCGACGTTCGGCCGCATCGGCTACCAGGAAACGATCGAGGCCGCGCTCGCCCATCCGCACTACAGGGCGCCGCTGGGCCCCAACCAGGGCCGCGGCGTCGCCAGCGGCTTCTGGTTCAATGCGGGCGGGGAATCCAGCGCAACCGTCAACATCAACGAGGATGGCACCGTGGTGGTGGTGACCGGCCACCCCGACATCGGCGGCTCGCGCGCCTCGATGATGAATATCGTCGCGGAATTGCTCGGCATCGACTACCGCCAGGTGCAGGCCCTGATCGGCGACACGAGCGTCGTCGGCTACAGCGCGCTCACGGGGGGCAGCCGCGTCACCTTCGCGTCCGCCATGGTCGTCACGCAGGCGACCGAGCGGGTGATCCAGATCCTGCGCGAGCGGGCGGCCAAGATCTGGAAGATCGATGCCGAGGCCGTCGTCTGGGAGAACGGCGAAGCCCGTCCCGCAGGCTCCAACGCCGGCGAGTTTCCCCCGCTGACCCTGGCCGAGCTCGCCGCCAAGGCGACCGCAACAGGCGGCCCGATCAACGCGCGCTCCTCCCTCAATACGGAAGGCGCGGCGGGCGGGTTTGCAACGCAGATCTGCGATGTCGAGGTCGATCCGGAGACGGGCAAGGTCCGGGTCATACGCTACACGGCGTTTCAGGACGCCGGCCGGGCGATCCACCCGGACTATGTGGAGGGGCAGATCCAGGGCGGAGTGGCGCAGGGCATCGGCTGGGCGCTCAACGAGGAGTGCATCTTCGGCGCGAACGGACTGCTGGATAATCCAAGCTTTCTCGACTACCGCATGCCGGTCGCCTCCGATCTGCCGATGATCGAGCCTGTCGTCCTGGAAGTGCCGAACGACAAGCACCCGCAAGGCGTGCGCGGGGTGGCGGAAGTGCCGATCGTGCCGGCGATGGCGGCGGTGGCCAACGCCGTGCGCAACGCCATCGGGCAGCGCCTGACCGAGCTGCCGATGTCCCCGCCGAAGGTGCTGGCGGCATTGACGGCCGCAAAGTAAGGCCCACAAGTAACGACTATTAACATTCGGCCGCAGGAGCACATCGAGCCGGCGGCCTGTGATCGGTGCAGCATGCAGTGTTTCGGGCCAGCGGGTGTCCGCGCACATCTGGTTGTTGCGACACCTGTTGGGCTATAGTCTCGCCGGTGGAGATGGGATGGCCCCCGCGCAGAGGCGGGTGGAAGGCTGGGAAAGTCGGTTCGGCGATGGCGGTCTTCCTCAGCGGCGTTGCGAGCCGCGATCACGTATGTCCAGGCCGGCCAAGAACACCACACGCGACTCATCGAAGGGAGGAAATGTCATGAAACCGCAAGCGGCGGCACAGCGAGCACAATCGGCAAAAGCCGGACACTTGGAACCATCGGACGGGAAAGCAACAATGAACAATGTTTTGCGTAAAGCCTTCGCGTCGACCGCCGTCGCTGTCGCCCTGGTCTTTGCCGGCTCGGCACTCGCGCAGCAGCCGGCATCGAAAACGCTCAAGATGCAGTCCACCTGGCCTGCCAGCTTGACGCTGCAGGACAACTTCAAGTTCTTCGCGGAGCGGGTAGA
>DATEVP010000331.1:0-5644 GCA_035258465.1 Hyphomicrobiaceae bacterium | reverse complement strand
GAACGCCACCGCTCGTCAGGCCAGCGACCCTGCCGCGGTGCCCGTCGTCTGCCGGATTGGACGACGTCTCGCACTGCAACATCGGGCGCCGCGGTCCTTGCGGCCGATCACCACCACAATTGCGAGGGCTTGCGCAACTCGGCAACCCACCAGCCGCTACTTGGGTGAGTTGCGGCCACGCGGAGCCCCTCGCAGGTAAAGGACAGCATAGCTGACCTAATTGCCTCTTGCAAAGGTGATTTGCACCGAGGCCGGACCTTTTTGCGCGAGCCGGCTGCCATCGGCTGTCCGGTGGGAAGCAGAGCTTGGCCCCAACCCCTGGCCCCGTCCTGAGCTTGTCGAAGGACGGCTCGGGGGTGAGCTGCTAGTCGTCCGTCCGGATGAAGAACCAAGCTGCGCTCACCCCGAGAATCTTCGCGATGTCGGCGAGCAGCTGCGGGTCGAAGCGCACCTTTCCCGACTCGAATGCCTCGAGCTGCATCGGCGTGATGCCGATGGTTCGCGCCAGCTCATCGATGGGGATGTTTAGAGCCGTCCGTCTCTGTTGGACCCTGCGACCGACCAGCTCGTCTACCGAGAACGATTGCGCCGCCTGTGATGGCCTTTGTCCAAACCCGTTGTTCTTGCTTGCCATTGCTGATCCCCCCAGCCCGCACACCGCAATCACCGGCACACGCGGCGTGTAACCGGAACATCATAGCACCGCCGGTGAAGGTGGAAAATCTGTGAACAAGTCGTGAATTCACACGCGCGGCGATGGCCGCCGCGGGGCGATTATTCCGCCAGCTGCCCAAATGCGGTGCCACACTTGCTCGTCCCCAAAGCCAGAGGAGAGCAAGCATGACCAGCCTGCCAAGCAGAAAATCCGAGAACCGCAAGCAAGCTGCAGAGCACAAGTCGTTCGCCGAGGAGATTCGCATCGACTATGGCCCGCACGAGGTGTTGGGGCCCTTCTTTCTGAGTGTCGATACGCTGATCCGCAGCAGGGGGCTGCTCGCGTCATTCGCCCCCGCGCGGCAATTCGTCGAGACGAACGAGGAGCATTTCAATACCTGGGGCCGTCTCATTCCCCTCCTCGATGGCCGTCACGCGCGGTTCTCGGAGCAGGATGTGATCTGCGTCGTCTGCCGCAACAGGCGTGGCGAGATCGTGGCGATCCAAGGCGAGCGCCTGTTCCGGGCGGGCACGCGAATGCTCGGCGAGCTGGTCGAAAGCGGCGAGTTCTTCGACTCCGATCTCGCCGATCCGAAAGCGGAAATCGGACGCTGCGAGATCACCGCCCCCGGGGCAAGCATGATCAACGGGCACATCTCCTATTGCGGCGGATTGTGGGTCCACCCCGACTACCGGTCTTTGCGACTAGCCTCGATTCTCCCGCGGCTTACACGCGCCTGGGCCGTCGCCCATTGGGACGCCGACTACAGCATCGGCTTTCTCAAGCCCGATATCGCCGCCACCGATCTCGGCAAGAGGTACGGCTATCCGCGTTCGGAGGCCGCGTTCAGATTCTACTCGCGCGGCGAGCTCGACTACGACGGCGTGATCCTATGGATGACGAAGGAGGAGCTGCTCGCCGACATCGAGCGGTTCCTGGGGGAATATGCCTCAGAGATCGATGCTGGTGTCGACCTTGGCGGCGCTCAACAGCAGCGATCTCGAGCCTGAGAAGTATGGCGCAATGATGCGCTCGTAGCGCGTGCGCAGCGGGCCGAAGCGCGGCCAATTTATGAGAGCGTCGACCTCGTCGTGAATTGGCTTCGCACTTTCGAAGGCTTCGCGGTGGCTATCGGTAACGAAGCGCCCATAGGCTGGGTCTGGAAACTCGTCGAATGACCGACCCAATGGCTGACACGTCCAGGCGCAGTCGTAGAGAGGATAGCCGTCGCCCATGCTCCGGACGATGGCCTGCCCATTGCTGGTGTCGAGCTCCGAGATCGTCCAGCGCCCGCCGAAGCGCAGCGACAGCTCCTGGCGCGCCCATGCACTGTCCCGTGCCCGGAAGACGAGCTCGCGCACCTCCTCCAGGTCGACGCGGAACGCCCGCCCGGCGTTGGCCAGACGGCGCCTCTTGAGGCGGCGGCGCAGATCGCTCTCTGGGACTACGGACGCCTCGCAGAGCGCCTCGATCAGGCGCATCGTTGCGGAGAAGCCGAATACGAGCTCGTCACGCCCGTTGTCCGCGGACCAGGAGACCGTGCAGGCCCCGTCGCCACGGTCATAAAGCCAATACCAGAGGCCGCTCAGGGTATTGTTGCCGACGAGCTTGGGACGCAGCTGAACGAAACTCCGCCGCGGGCGCATCCCTACTAGAATAAAGCCGCAATTCTCGACGGCGTAGTTGGCGAGCTTGATGCCGCCGAAGCTGGCGCCGAGCAGCCGAGGCAGCTCCGAAAGGGTACGCACATGACCGCGACGGTCAATGACCCACATTGTGCCCACAGCCCACGATAGCGTGCATAGAATGTGATCTAGTGCATGCTCGCCGCCTCGGCGCAAGGCGTCGCCGCTGGCGCTGAACGCAGCGAGCAAGCGAACGTAAGCCTTGCTGCACGTCCGAGGTCTCGATGGGATCGAGCCCACATGCCAGCCAAGAAGCGCCTGCCTTACGGAACCTGGCCCTCGCCGATCAGCGCCGCGGCCGCCGCTAAAGCCAGCCGCCGGTTCGGCATGGTGCAGGCGGCCGGTGGCGCCGTCTATTGGAGCGAGTCGCGGCCCGAGCAGGGCGGCCGCCAGGCGATCCTCAGGGCCGACGCCGGCGGAGCGGTGGAGGACCTGCTGCCGGCCCCGTTCTCGGCGCGCTCGCGCGTGCACGAGTACGGCGGCGGCGAGTTCCTGGCCGTCGGCCCCACCGTCTACTTCGTCAACGACAAGGACCAGGACGTCTACGCGCTCGAGCCCGGCCGACCCCCGCAGCGGATCACGAGCGCGCCGTCCACGCGCCTTGCCGATTTCGCCCACGACACGGCCCGCGATCGCCTGATCGCCGTTGCCGAGATTCACGAAAGTGCCGGCCGCGCGCTACCCAGGAACGCGCTGGTGGCAATCGCGTTGTCGGGTGCGCGCGGGCAAATCACCGAGCTGGCCACGGGCCGCGACTTCTACGCCAGCCCGCGGCTCTCAGCCGATGGCCGGTCCCTCGCCTTTCTCGCCTGGGACCTGCCCGACATGCCGTGGGACAGCGCGGCCCTCTACGTGGCGGGGGTGCGCGATGATGGCCGCCTCGCCAAGCCGCGCCGAATTGCAGGAGGTGCGGACGGCGCCGTGTTTCAGCCGGAGTGGGGGCCGAAGGGCGAGCTCTATTTCGTCTGCGACAAGACCGGCTGGGGCTATCTCTACCGATGGCACTACGACCGGGTCGCGCGCGTGCACGGCAGGCGCGGCGCCGATCTCTTCCGGCCGCAGTGGGCGTTCGGCATGCGCAGCTACGCGCTTGGCGCCGGCGGCAAGGTCGGCCTGGTTTCGCTCCAGCGCGGCTCGCCTCTGTTCGAGGTGCGGCACCTCGAGCGAGGCGGCGTCGCTCAGTACCGGCGGCTGCAAGCGCGCACCGCGCGCATCGATGATCCCGTCGCCTTCAACGGCGGATTTGCCGCCCTCGTCAGCGCGCCACTTTCGGCACCGGCCGTCATGCGCATCATCGGCCAGCGGCTGGAAGGTTTCGGCGCGGAAGCTTCCGCCGACGTGAAGCCGGGCGATCTCAGCCGCGGCGAGATGCGCTCCTTCCGTCGCCGCGGCGGGCAACCGGTCCACGGCATCTACTACGCGCCGCGCAGCGCTCGCTTTCGCGGGCCGCGGGGGTCGGCGCCGCCCGCCCTCGTCCTCGTGCACGGCGGCCCCACGTCGATGACCGATGCCGGCTTGAAGATGCGCGTGCAGTTCTACACCAGCCGGGGCTTTGCCGTGCTCGACGTGAACTACGCGGGCAGCACCGGCTACGGCCGCGCCTATCGTGAGCGCCTCGACGGGCAATGGGGCATCGCCGACGTGGAGGATTGCGCGGCGGCGGCGCGCCACCTGGCCAAGGCCGGCCTCGCCGATGCGGGCAGGATCGCCATCTCGGGCGGCAGCGCGGGCGGCTACACGACGCTGATGGCGCTCGCCACCACCGATGCCTTCGCCGCCGGCAGCAGCCACTACGGCGTCTCGGACCTGGCCCTCCTGCTCCAGCACACCCACAAGTTCGAGTCGGGCTACCTGCACCGCCTGATGGGCACCACGCCAAAGAGCTGGAAGGCAACCTTCGCCAAGCGCTCGCCCATCAACCTGATCGACGGCATCACCGCGCCCGTGATCCTGTTCCAGGGCCTCGGCGACAAGGTGGTGCCGCCCGAGCAGTCGCGGCTCATCGTCGACAAGCTCCGGCGCCGCGGCATCGACGTCGCAACCCATGAGTTCGCCGGCGAGGCGCACGGCTTCCGCAAGGCCGAGACGATCATCGCCGTGCTGGAGGCCGAGCTCGCCTTCCTGCAGCGCGTGCTGCGGCTCGGTTAAGGCCTTGCGGTCGCCATTGAACCGGAGGAGCCGGTATGCTGAACGCGAGCGCTTGCGGGGGCCTCAAGCGCGCCCGACCTAGTACCCGGAATCGATGGAGCGTGAACCATGAAGCGTGCGCGACCGGGTTCCCCTCCCGTCGTGTCGAAGACACGCCTTCGGCATGATGACGGGGAGGGGCAAAGCTTGCGCGCTATTCGCCATCCGGCTTTTGCGCAGTGAAGCGGCCGCCGCCGAGCGCTGAGCGTTGCACCAGCTCAACCAAGCGGACGTAGGAGCGGTAGAAGGCGTCGTGGCCGGCGGGCGTGCCGGCGGCCTCGGCCTCGCGGCGCAGCTTGCGATACATGGCGAGCCGCTGCTCGAGGATGGTGCCCCAGTCCTGGGTGAGGTCCTCGACCGAGACGACGCAAAAGCCCGCGCGCTCGAGGAGATCGCGGTGGGCCTTGCAGCCGTAGAGCCGGGCGACCGCCATGCCCTGCCACATCAGATCGGCATCCGCGGAAGAGAGCGGCTGCTCCGCGACCCAGTTGGTGAAGGCGAGACGCCCGCCCGGCCGCAGAATGCGAAAGGCCTCCGCCAGCGCGCGGCCCAGGTCCGGCACGTGCAGGAAGGCCTCCTGGCTGATGACCGCGTCCATACTGCGATCGGGCAGCGGCACGGCCATGACGTTGCCCTCGATGACGCGCGCGCGGTCGCTCAGGCCGACGCGGCGGGTCAGATCGTTGGCGCCGGCTACGCGCGCCGGGGTCAGCTCGATGCCGGTGACGTCCGCGCCACAAGTGTGGGCAAGGTAGCGGGCCGGGCCGCCCAGCCCGGCGCAGAAATCGGCAACGCGCGTGCCGGCGCCGATGCGGGCGCGTTCGGCCAGCGCATCGTTGGCAGCGAGGCCGCCGTAGTGGTCCTGGTCGTGTGCGAAGAGTTCTTCGGGCTTCAGGTCATTGAGATGGCCGCGGCTGGCTTCCAGCTTGGCAAGGATGATGGCGGCCGAGATCGGATGCTGCTCGTAGAAGTCGACGGCGGATCGGATTTCGGTGGTCACGCGGAAAGCCTCGAGGTGATGCGCATCACTTTTCGAGGCGCTCGATCAGCGCCATGGCGGCGGCGGGGGCGCGCACCTTGCCTTCGTGGATGAAGCAGAGAAACGGCTCGCACATAC
>DATEVP010000330.1:0-5924 GCA_035258465.1 Hyphomicrobiaceae bacterium | reverse complement strand
GACGGCAAGCGTTCTGCGATCCCCCCCTCCCTATCCCTCCCACACGAGGGGGGAGGGAATCCGCGCAGCGTTTGCGGCTGCGCTCGTCGCTTCAGGTGCGCTGTTCGCCGTCGGCGTCATCGCAGGGTCTGGCGCTGCCCGTGCCCAATCGCCCGCGCCCATTGCTGTGGAGGTGACCAACGCCAGCGAGCCGGTGCTGTGCGCGGAGAAGGACAACGTCACCGTCAACCTGGCCTCGCGTGAGGTGCGCCGCTTCCGCATCGAGGCCGCGCACCCGGCCTACATCGGCGCCATCCAGCGCGACAGCTTCGAGGCCGATTGGACCGGCTGCACGGCGCCGGGCGACCCGAGTGCCGCGCCCGCGAAGAGCCCACCGCAGCCGCCCAAGCGCACCACGCTCTACGAGCAGATCGACCTGTGGGTCGTGGGGTTGACGTTCCCGACCTTCTGGCGTCCGGCCACGGCCAGCGTGCGCATCGGCGACCGCGTCGAGAAGGGCCTGCACCTCGTCCAGGTGTGGATGATCCGGCCCATGGGCGGCGAAGAGGTGCTGGTGCTCTACCCCCAGGACGGCTACTGGCGCCTGCGGCCTCTGGCGCCCGACGGCAAGGCGCCGACGGCGTTCGGCTCATCGTTCCTGATCGGCCCCGTGGAGGTCGAGGGCCGGCCGATCGTCAAGATCAGGGAGGTTGCCTTCGATCCGGCCTCGCGCACCTTCACCCTTGCCTTCGAGCGCGGCGGCTCCGCGAGCGTGAGGATGGCGGTCGTCGATCAGAACCGGCATACGCTCGAGGTTGCGCTCGACAAGGCCATCGACGGGCGCCCGTTCGCCGCGCTGCGCTCCATGTATGTCACCGAGTTCAACAATGACGTGGCCCGCATCGCCGTGCGCGAGAAGGGGGGCAAGGGCTGGCGCGAGGACGCGATCATGGCGTTCAAGCGCGCCATGGCGACCGACGTGTGGGCCGGCCGCGTCTCACCCTCGCGCCACAACACCAGCTCGCCCGACATGGTGTTCGGTGGGTTCTCGGACGGCCGCGACCAGCCGCTCACGGCGGAAAAGCCGGCAAGAAAATAGCAGTCGAATTTCGATCTTCTACGCAGCTGTCATATCCGGGTGAAACGCCTTCACGGTCCGATAGGCGAGCCAGAGGAAGATCGCGATCACGAGCAGTCGCGCGGCGGCGTGGTTACGCCGCCTTCTTGCGGTTTGCCTCGAGCCGAGCATCGACCAGGGCCACGGTGGCGTCGATGACGGGATGACTCAGGCCCTTCTGCTTGGCGATGAGCTGCACCAGCTTGTCGGCGCGCTCGATGTTGGGCGCGCCGTTGTTGAGCGCGCGCGCGGCCGAGGCCGGGCGTGTCAGGCTCTGCGCCGCGGCGGCATATTTCTCGAACGGCACCAGATCGTCGCGAGACGCGCCCAGCTTGACGCAGAGATCGTTGACGAAATTGTAGACCGAGCGAGAGGTCTCGATGTCGCTGTGCACCGCTTCCTGCGCGGTGCGCATGCCGTCCTTGGTGATGCAGCGGTAGTTGCCGGCGAGTAGCATGGCCCATTTGGCGAGCGGCACGAATATGGAGTCGTGCACGCGCAGCTTCACGGGCAGCTCGATCTTGCCCTCCGGCGTGTCGAAGCGCGCCGCGTCGACGTCTTTCTCGAGCTGGCGCAGGATGGCTGTCGACTTGTCGCTCTCGAACCTCGCCACCTTGAAGTTGGTCGGCAAGGTGACCATCAGCACGTTGACCTTCTCTTCCGGCGGGCGGATGGCCTGCGGGTCGGGGCTGTTCAGCGTGATCGCGCCGGGATCGAAGTTCTCCCAGACGCTGGCGTCGGTGTAGGCTGGTTTCAGCAAATCGTAGTTCAAGCCGGGGATGCGCTTGATGTAGGGCAGCGGCGGCATGTTCATGATCGACATGCACGGCACGCGCGAACGGGCCACCGCGTCGAGCAGCTCGCGCACGCCGGCGGAGCGGTACTGCGGCTCCTGCATGGCGAGGCCGACGAGATCGTAGTCTTTCGGATTGACGCCGGCGGCGGGGCCGGCGGTGACCTTGCCGGGAAGCTTGCGGGAATCGAGCACGACGGGGTCCTTGCGGCCCTTCACGGGGAGGCGCACGCGGAAGCCTTCGGCGTTGATCAGGTCCGCTTCCGCGGGGAGGCAGACGAGGTGGATCTTGTGCCCGCCAAACAGCAGCTTGGAGGCCAAGAGCGACCCGTAGGACGCGCCCATCATCAGGATGTTGTACGTCGCCATAGTCGGCCTCCCATGTTTCGTATTGTCGGTTGGAAAGGACAGCGCTTCGTCCCATACGTGCCGCTCGTGGCAATGCTAGGCGGATGATCCACCGCATGCAATGCAAGATCGACCGGTGGTTGTCGGACAATGCGCGGCCGTCGCTCACGGGGAAACGAGCTGTTCTAAGACCGCCATGAGGAGGCATCGCGTGGCAGTCGCCCCTCGGGATCGAAAATCGTCACCTTGTGGGGCAACATGGAACTCCATCGCCAAAGCACCAGGTTCCTCGCGTCCTTGCTGGCGTTGGGCGCAAAGCTGGGAACAATGATGCCCGCGACACCCGCTTTGCGAAACCGATCCGCCACTTCCCGGGAAGGTACAGCTTCGCGCTTCTCGGCAAGTACCTGCCAAGCGCAGCCCAAATCGCGTCGCGCGACCTTGTGAGCACGCAACCCGGCAGGCGTAGATAAGTCGACGACGTCGTCGCAGTCCACGTCGTAGGTCACGATCGTGAGCGGGGGAAAACGGTAGGCAAACCCTTGGCTTCCCTCGAGCACGGCCGTGGCCCAATCGCAGGACAAGTATAGAGTGGGAACGCCCTTGGCGTTGAAGCGACCGCCGTGAATGCGAGCACCCTCGCCGGACAGCGGGTCCCAGGACCATCTGGGGTTATGGGCGCGGTAGGCCGCGCCCTGGAATTTCACGAGTAGCTCCCGGCAGCAACACCGTCGAGGTACGCGCGGACAATGCCGGCCTGATCAGTCTTCACGAGCGCCTCGGCCGTCTGGTCGCCGAGTGCTGGAATGCTTTGGCCGCGATACCAGCCAATTGCTTGTGGCATGCCCCCTGCCCAAGGCTCTACGCGTGTGAGAATCTCCAGCATTTCGCGCAGGCGTTGCTGCGTCTTGGGCGCAGCCTTGCGCGAGAAACGCTGCAAAGTCTCTTCCGCGAAACCCAGTGTTTGTGCGAGTGCACCTTTGGTGATTGCCAGTTCATCGGCGACAGCATCGACGTCTACGAGTCCATCGGCGGACAGGTATCTCCGCGCAATCATGAAGTCGTCCGCGGGACGATTTCTGCGCTTGAGCAAGGCTCTCTTGCTGGCAGCTTTTCTCGAGGCGTTAGTCCTTGCTCGTGACATTATCTTCTCGTTTGCCACATATTTATGGCATAATAGCAGACATCAGTCGAGGCGTCCACTCGCTCGGGTTCCTCCGCGATGCAGCGCTCGAAGGTCGGCCGGCCCTAACTACCAAACCTCGCCTTTGCCTCCGCCCGCCGGGCGTGCTGGATTGGCTCGGTCATGGAGTCCCCGGGCGCACTGGCTGTGGGGGCTCAGCTACCACACGCTCCTCAATGAGGGCGTCGATCTCGGCCGGGGGATAACCGAGCTCGGCCAGGATGGCGCGCGAGTGCTGCCCGTAGAGGGGCGCCGGCTGCACGATCTCGCCCGGGGTGGCGGAGAATTTGACCGGCAGCCCGATGGTCTGGACCTTGCCGGCGTGGGGGTGCTCCACCTCGGGAACCATGTCGCGCGCCCGCGTCTGCGGGTGGGCGTGCATCTGGGCAACCGACAGAACCGGCCCCGCCGGCACGCCCGCGGCTTCGAGCAGTTCCAGCCACTGCGCCGTCGTGCGCTTCTTGAAGTGTGGGTTGAGCGCGGCGAGCAGCGCGGCAAGATTGGCCATGCGCCCGGTGTTGTCGACAAAGCGCGGATCGTTGGCGATGTCGGGCGCGTCGAGCATCTCTATGAACTGCCGCCACGTCTTCTGGTTCGAGGCCCCAAGCGTGATCCAGCCGTCCCTGGTCTCGAAGGCCTGGTAGGGCGCGCTCAAGGGATGCGCGGAGCCGAGCGGCCCCGGCGAGACGCCGGTGGCGAAGGCAATGGCGGACTGCCAGTAGGTCTGGATGATGCCGGCCTCGAACAGCGAGGTGTCGACGCGCTGGCCCTCGCCGGTTTTGAGCTTGTGCGCATAGGCGGCGCACACGCCCATGGCCGCCAGCAAGCCACCGGTAATGTCGGTGATCGGCGCGCCGACCTTGACGGGCGGGCGTCCGGGGCCTTCGCCGGTGATGGCCATCAGGCCCGACATGCCCTGGGTGACGAGATCGAAGCCGCCCTGGCTTGCCATGGGGCCGGTGCGGCCGAAGCCTGAGATCTCGCAATAGATGAGCCCTGGGTTGATGGCTTGCAGGGCGTCGTAGCCGAGACCGAACTTCTCCATCGTGCCCTTGCGGTAGTTCTCGATCAGCGCGTCGGCGTTCTTGACCAGCCGCCTCAGGACCTCCTGGCCCTTCGGTTTCTTGAGGTCGAGGGCGAGGCCGCGCTTGTTGCGGTTCATCATCATGAAGGCGGCGGATTCGCCGCCGATGGAAGGGCTCGTCATCTGCCGGCTGTCGTCGCCGATGGGGATGCGCTCGACCTTGATCACGTCGGCGCCCATATCGGCCAGCATCAGCCCGCAGACGGGGCCTGCCATGACGTGGCTCAGGTCGAGCACGCTCATGCCGGCGAGCGGGCCTTTGTGGGGAACGTCTGTCATGCGTGCCGTCCCTCGGGCTCCAGGCCCAGCTCCTCGCCCTCCGGCAGTGGCGCCAGGTAGCGGGCCACCAGCTCCGGCGTCACCTCCTCGAGGCGGGCCGGCGACCAGTTCGGCTTGCGGTCCTTGTCGATGATCAGCGAGCGCACGCCTTCTAAGAACTCGCCGTCCTCGAACACGCGCACCGTGAGACGATATTCCACGTTGAGGGCCTCCTCGAGCGAGCCCAACGCGCGGGCATTGCGGATGGCGGCCAGCGCGAGCTTGAGACACTTCGGCGACTTCTGGGCGAGCGTTGCCTGCAACCCTCGCGCCCACTCGCCCGGAGCTGCCGAGAGCAACTCCAGAATGGCTTCGAGAGTTGCTCCGCTGAAAACTCGGTCGATGTCGCCGCGGCGGTCCCGTAGCCCCGATGGGCCCGGGTCCTGCGCGAAGGCGCCGATGACGTCGGCCACGCGGCCTCCCTTGGCATCGATCAGGCGATCACGCAGCGCGTCGAGCTTGGACGCAGGGACGAAGGCATCGCTGAAGCGCGCGTAGATGGCGTCCGCCGCGCCCATGGCCTCGCCGGTGAGGCCCAAATAGATGCCGGTTTGGCCGGGGGCGTGCGCGAGCAGCCAGGTGCCGCCGACGTCGGGGATGAGGCCGATGCCGGTCTCCGGCATGGCGAGCTTGGAACGCTCGGTGACGACGCGGTGGCGCGCGTGACCCGAAAGGCCGATGCCGCCGCCCATGACGATGCCGTCCTGGATCGCCACGTAGGGCTTCGGGTAGCGGCCGATCAGGGCGTTGAGCCGGTACTCCTCGCGCCAGAAGCTGCGCGCATAGGCCGAGCCCTCATGCCGGCTGTCGTAGAGCGAGCGCACGTCACCGCCGGCGCACAGGGCCCGGTCGCCGGCGCCATCCAGCAGGATCAGCTCGACGGCGGGGTCGTCCTTCCACGCCAGCAGCGCCTGCCAGATCCGTCCCACCATGCCGTGCGTGAGCGCATTGAGAGCCTTCGGCCGGTTCATGGTGATGCGGCCGGCCCGGCCCTCGCGACGGATCAAGACCTCGTCACTTGCCGATGCTTCCATGGACCTTCCCTTGACATTCCAGACGATATCGGGATTAGCGAGCCCGTGTGGCGGGTGCAATTGCGCCC
>DATEVP010000329.1:0-3894 GCA_035258465.1 Hyphomicrobiaceae bacterium | reverse complement strand
CGGCCCGCGTCCTGGATCGCCGTATAGCGGACCACCCACACTCGGCCCGTCTCCGGGTCCACCTCCACATCGCAGACGTGGGTGGCGAGGCTCGGGGCGGCGCCGGCGGCATTGATGCGCGAATAGCCGGCAATGGGCCCGCCGGTCTTGCCGGCGATGCCGGCGATCTCCTTCAGGGTCATGGGATTGTGCTTGCCGGCGTTGGGTCCGGCGGGCCGCACCGCGCCGTCCTTGTACTCGACGGCGTCCTCGGGCAGCTCCCACAGCTTGGCGGCGCGCTTGCACGACTCCTTGATGACCTCGCGCGCGGCCTCCACCGTCGCCATGCCGCTCGAGAAGGTGGATCGGCTGCCGCCGGTCAGGAAGTTGTAGCCGAGCGAGTTGGTGTCGCCGATCGCCACCCTGATCTTGTCCATGGGAACGCCGAGCTCCTCGGCCGCCATCATGCACAGCGACGCGCGCAGGCCGCCGATGTCCGGCGTGCCGGCGGTCAAGGCCAGCGTGCCGTCCTCGTTGAGGGAGAGCGACACCGCCGTCTCGCCGCCGATGTTGAACCAGAAGCCGCTAGCGACGCCGCGGCCCTGGTTCTTGCCGAGCGGCGTGCGCCAGTGGGCGTGCGCCTTGGCGGCCTCCAGCGTCGCGATCATGCCGATCGGCCCGAACTTCGGCCCGTAGGCGGCCTTCGTTCCCTGCTTGGCCGCGTTCTTGAGGCGCAGCTCGATCGGGTCCATGCCGATCTTGCCGGCGATCTCGTCGATCACGCTTTCGACGGCGAACTCCGAGATGGGCCCGCCAGGGGCGCGGTAGGCCGCGACTTTGGGCCGGTTGGTGACGACGTCGTAGCCGACGACCTTCACGTTCTCCAGGTCGTAGGGCGCGTAGGCGCACATGGCGCCCGGCTGCACCGGCGAGCCGGGAAAGGCGCCCGCCTGATACTTGAGCTCGGCCTCCGCGGCGACGATGCGCCCATCCTTCCTGGCGCCGATCTTGACGCGCACATGCGCGCCCGAGGTGGGCCCCGAGGCGCGGAACACCTCCTCGCGGGTCATCACCATCTTCACCGGCCGCCCGGCCTTCTTGGCCAGCGCCAGCGCCACCGGCTCGAGATAGACTACGGTCTTGCCGCCGAAGCCGCCGCCGATCTCGGAGGCGGTGACGCGGATCTTGGAGATGTCCCAGCCGAGCAGGCGCGCGCAGTGGGCACGCACGATCCAATGGCCCTGCGTCGTCACCCACAGGTCCGCCTGCCCGTCCTCGGAGACGCTGGCGATGCAGGCGTGCGGCTCGATGTAGCCCTGGTGCACGGGCTTGGTGGTGAACGACCGCTCGACGACCACGTCGGCCTGCTTGAAGCCGGCGGCGACATCGCCCAGCACGAACTCGACGCGCTTGGCGACGTTGGAGGGCGTCTTGGGCGCGGGCTCGACGCCGGCGGTGAACATGCCCTCGTCCAGCAGCGGGGCACCCGGCTGCATGGCCTCCACGACGTCGATGACGTGCGGCAGCACCTCGTAGTCGACCTTGATCAGCTTGAGCGCCTGCTTGGCAATGGCGGTGCTCGTTGCCGCCACCGCCGCGATCGGGTGACCCTCGTAAAGGGCCTTCTCGCGCGCCATCACGCTGCGCACCACGTCGCGGTAATTGATCATCATCTCGCCCGCCGGGATGAACTCGGAGGGCTGGTCCTTGAAGTCCTTGGCCGTGACGACGGCCTTGACGCCGGCGAGCTTCTCCGCCGCGATGGTGTCGATCGAGCGGATGCGCGCGTGCGGATGCGGGCTCCTCAGCACCTTGCCGACGATCTGGCCGGCCATCGCCAAATCGGCGCCGAACCGGGCGCGGCCCGTGACCTTGTCGGCCCCGTCCGGCCTGTCTGGACGCGTGCCGACCCATTTGAACTCGGAACCCGGCTCTCTCACCTTCTCTTGCATCGGTCAGGCTCCTCTCATCTCGGCGGCGGCGTCCAGCACCGCGCGGACGATCTTGTCGTAGCCGGTGCAGCGGCACAGGTTGCCGGCCAGCCAGTAGCGAACCTCGGTCTCGCTGGGGTTGGGTGATTTCTCGAGCAGCGACTTGGCGGCCACCAGGAAGCCCGGCGTGCAAATGCCGCACTGGAGCGCCGCGTGCTCGATGAACTTGCGCTGCAAGGGGTGCAGCACATCGCCCTGCGCCATGCCCTCGATGGTGGCGACGGATTTGCCGTTGGCCTCCACGCCGAGCATCAGGCAGGAGCAGACGAGCCGGCCGTCGACCGTCACGCTGCAGGCGCCGCAGTCGCCGGTGGAGCAGCCCTCCTTGGTTCCGATCAGCCCCAGCTGGTCGCGCAGACAATCGAGCAGCGTCTCTTCGGTCTCGCATAGAAACTCGACGGCATCGCCATTGACGGTTGCCGTTACGTGATGCTTGGCCATCAGCCCTTCCTCGCCCGTTCGAGTGCGATCTGCGCGGCCCGCCGGGCCAGCACGCCCGCGACCTTGATCCGATAGTCCTTGGTGCCGCGCTTGTCATCGATCGGCTGGCAGGCGGCCCGCGCCGCGGCATCGAGCTTCTGCAAGGCTGCAGCGTCGACCGTGCTGCGGATCAGCGCCGCGGCGGCAGGCGCAACGAGCAGCGGACGCGGCGCCACCGCGCCCAAGGATACACGCGCGGCCGTGCACGTGCCCTTGGCGTCCAGCGTGAGGCACACCCCGCAGCCGACCACGGCAATGTCCATCTCGGTGCGTGGAATGAAGCGCAGATAAGCGTCCCCCGTGCGCGCCGCCTTGGCCGGCAGCAGGAACGAAGCGACGAGCTCGCCCTTGGTCAGCGAGAGCTTGCGCGGGGCAAGCATGATGTCCTCGACGGGAACCTCGCGCCGGCCCTTGGGCCCGATGATCGAGGCCTTGGCGCCGGCGGCAATCAGCGCCGGCACGCTGTCGGCGGCGGGCGAGCCGTTGCACAGGTTGCCGCCCATGGTGGCGCGCCCCTGGATCTGCGTCGAGCCGATCAGGTTGGCGGCCTCGACGACGCCGGGCCACACCGACTTGAGCTTGGCGTGCTCCTTGAGCTCGGCCCCGGTGACGGCCGCCCCGATGCGGAAGCCTCCGCCCTCCTCCTTGATCTGCCGCAGCTCGGCGATGCCCTTGATGTCGATCAGGAGCGCCGGCTCGATCAGGTCGGTGCGCATCTGGACCAGGAGATCGGTGCCGCCAGCCAGCACGCGCGCCTCCCCCGTTGCCCCGGCGAGCAGCGCGACCGCCTGGTCGACGGAGCTCGGCGCCTCGTATCGCATCTGTTCTACCTCTCGATGGATTGTGCCGGCGTTCAGCATGGCACAGGGACATGGGCGTCGCCAATCCCGCGTGCGTCGGGTCAGCGATGCACGTCTTACATTCAAACGACTGGTCGGCTAGAACGGACGCGGCAGCGGGCAACGGGACCCCAACCTCGGTTGCCGATCGCCTATCCGCCTCAATGTGTTGGCCCGTGCTGGACAGGGAGCAAGGCATGCCCAAAGGCTACTGGATTGCGCACGTCAATGTAACGAACCCGGAGCGCTACAAGGATTACGTCGCCGCCAACGCCGCGCCCCTGAAGAAGTACGGCGCGCGGTTTCTCGTGCGCAACGGCGCGCGCGAGGTGCCCAGGGGAAACATGGGCGGGCGCCGGCACGTGGTGATCGAGTTCGACAGCTACGCCATCGCCAAGGCCTGCCACGACTCGCCGGAATACCAGGCGGCCGCCAGGATCCGCGACGAGGCCAGCACCGCCGACCTCGTCATCATCGAGGGCTACGAGGGCTGAGCCCCACCCTAATGTTTCACGTGAAACAATTTAACCAAACCGCTGACATTTCACCCTGAAAATACATTGCTAACACGACGCCAAACAAGCCCACAACAACGCCAAACAAGC
>DATEVP010000328.1:0-2428 GCA_035258465.1 Hyphomicrobiaceae bacterium | reverse complement strand
GTCGGGCCTTGTCTCGCGCGCCGATGGGGAGGGGAAGGGAAAGCGCGATGCCGTTCGCCGAATACACCAACATCGTGCTCGAATTCGTGCGCGCGCATCCCAACTGGGCCGCCTTCATCGTTTTCGGGCTGGCGTTTGGTGAATCCCTCGCCTTCGTCTCGCTGATCCTGCCGTTCTGGGCAATGCTGGTCGGTATCGGCACCATCGTCGGCGCATCCGACACCCTCAGCTTCTGGCTTATCGTGTCGTCCGCTGCCGCCGGCGCGGCGCTCGGCGACTGGCTCTCCTATTGGCTCGGCTATCACTATCACGAGCTGATCGAGGGCATGTGGCCGCTGCGCGATCACAAGACCATGGTCGACAGAGGCAAGCATTTCTTCAAGCGTTGGGGCGCGTGGGCCATCATCCTTGGGCGCTTCTCCGGTCCGCTCAGGGCCACCGTGCCGATCGCGGCCGGCATCGCGCAGATGCCGCAATTGCTGTTCCAGCTCTCCAACTGGAGCTCGGCATTCCTGTGGGCCTTCGTGCTGCTCTCACCCGGCACCTTCGGAATGAAATGGTTCTTGGAGTGGTGGAACGGGCTGTCATGAGCTGAGCCCAGTGCTTCCGCCTTCACGCCGCCGAAGTCCGGCCTCACAATGCAGACCAGACCGCATGGCGGATGCGCCCATGACCACAGTTCTTGCACCTCGGCCCGACACTGCCGCGCTCTACCCGCCGACGGTGGCGCCACGGCGCACATCGATGAGTCTGCCGAGGTTCCTCTTCACCTTCGTGCGCAATCCGCTGCGTGTGTTGCCGGAGGCCGTCTACCACGAGCCGATCGTCCAGTTCCGCAGCACGGTCACGTGGGTGACCGATCCGGATCTGATCAAGCGCGTGCTGCTCGACGGCAGGGAGAGCTTCGCCAAGACGCCGCTGGAAAAGCGCGTGCTCGGCCCCCTGCTCGGCAACGGCATCCTCACCTCGGATGGGTCCGACTGGCGCTGGCAGCGGCAAACCGTGGCGCCGCTCTTTCGCCACGGCGACCTTCTGCGCTACGTGCCGGCGATGGTGGCGGCGGCCGAAGCCGCGATTGCCGATTGGGGCGTCTCTTCTCCCGGCGCCACGCACCGCATCGACGAGGACATGGCCCGGGCCACGTTCCGCGTCATCTCCGATACGATGCTGCCGGGCGGCGACGCTCACGTGGGTAGGCTCATCGAGCGCGCCAACATGGACTACCTGCAGCCCATCTCCTGGCCGATCGCCTACGGCATCTTGCGCCTGCCGCCCTGGCTGCCCTATCCCGGACGATCAGGCATGCGCCGCGCCGAGAAACGCATGCGCGAGGCGGTCGCCGACCTCGTACGCGCACGGCGTGCGGTCCCTTCCCGGCGCGACGATCTCTTTGCCCGCCTGCTGGGGGCGAAGGACCCGGAAACAGGCCGGCCGATGTCGGACGAGCAGCTCGTCGACAATCTCCTGACCTTCCTGCTCGCAGGCCACGAGACGACCGCCAAGGCGCTCACCTGGGCCCTTTATCTCGTGGCGCGGGCGCCCGCCTGGGAGGCCCGCATGGTCGAGGAGATCGGCCAGGTTGCAGGCAACGGGCCGATCACCGCTGAGCACATCAATCAGCTCGTCATCGTTACGCAGATCCTCAAAGAGGCCATGCGGCTCTATCCGCCGGCGCCGGTGCTCACGCGCATCGCCAGGGAGGACATGGAGCTCGGCGGGACGCGGCTCGAGGCCGGCAGCCTCATCGTCATGCCCATCTACGCCATCCACCGCCACCGGCGGCTGTGGCAGGATCCCGACCGGTTCGACCCGGACCGCTTCGCGCCGGAGCGCGAGCAGCACTACTCGCGCTACCAGTTCATGCCCTTCGGCGCCGGCCCCAGGATCTGCGTCGGCGCGTCGTTTGCGCTGATCGAGGCGGTCGCGATGCTGGCGACCTTCGTGCGGGCCGCGCATTTCGCAGTCCCGGCCGGCCACAACCCCGTCCCCATCTCGCGCGTGACGCTGCGGCCCCGGGGCGGCATGCCCCTTCAGGTGTGGCTGCGCGACGGCCCGGCCCCGCTCGCCCGTGCTGCCTGACCTCATCGGAGCGCCGCAGGTTGCAGCCCTGCTGGTCCTTGCCCAGCGCGGTCTGGAGGAGCTCCATTCGGCGCGCAACACTATCGCCGAGCTCGATGCCGGCTTCGGCCACCGCCTTGACCGCCACCTTCTCCAACAGATCGAGCGCGCGGAAATGTGGCGCGGGTTTTCAACTTGTGCGGTTGTGCTAAAGCCCCTACATGGGCGCGAATGCAGTGGGCCGATCGAGGGAGCACGACATGGCTATCCGTTCCGCGCGCAACGTCGAGAAGCAGAAGAAGAAGAACCGCCGGGCGATGCCGCGCAAGAAGGTCACCCGCATCCAGGGCAACACGCTGGCCGTGCGCCG
>DATEVP010000327.1:0-7329 GCA_035258465.1 Hyphomicrobiaceae bacterium | reverse complement strand
CTCGACACCGTCGGCCTCATCGCCCGCCCCGTCGAGGATCTGGCGCTGATCCTGGGCTTTCTCGCCGGCCCGGATGCACGCGATCCGGCGGCCTCGAGCGTGCCGGTGCCGGACTACCTCGCCCGCCTCGATGACCCGGTGAAGGGACTGAAGATCGGCGTCGACGAAAAAGTGATCGCGGAAGCGCATCCGGACGTGCAGCGCATGGTCAGCGACGTGGTCGGCATTCTCACCAAGCTCGGCCTGAAGCGCGATACCTCCCGCTTCCCCGACTGGCAGACGCTCGACCACCTGGTGCAGCTCGTGCAGCTCCCCGATGCTTCCGCCGCACATGCTGCCTTCCTGCGCACGCGCGGCGACGACTATGGACCGCAGGTGCGCGCCCGCGTCGAGGTCGGCCACTTCATCTCCGCCGTCGACCACCTGACCGCGCTGCGTGCCCGCGGGCGTTTCCTGCAGCGCGCGCTGGATGAGACCTTCAAAAACGTCGATGTCGCCATCCTGCCGATCCTGGCCGACCCGCTGCCGACCATCGCCGAGCTCGACGTCAGCGGCGGACCGAAGGTGCAGGCGGCGATGGGGCGCGTGGTCAAATACACGCGGCCCATCAACTATCTGGGGCTGCCGACGCTGACCTTGCCGATCCCGCGCCACGGCGGCCTGCCCAACGGCATCCAGATCATCGGCAAGCCCTACAGCGAGGCCCAGCTCTTCGCCCTCGGCCAAGCCTACCAGCGCGAGGTCCCCCCGGAGATCGCCCGCCCGCTCAAGTGAGCGCTCCCGCGCTGGCTCTCGCCGTCACCGCGCCGAAACCAACGACCGCTATTCCCCGATAGCCGCCGGACGGCCCTGGGGACAAATGTGCCACGATCTGCCGTCGCGCGTGGCGTTCATCCGTGCCAAGGTGGCGCGAATGCGACGCATCTGGGTGTGGCCCCGGCGTTCCGCGCTGGACTAGCGCCATCAACAGCTATGATGACCGAGGTGTATCGAAGCCGACCGAGCCGCTGGCAGACGCGTTGCTCTGTTCACGCCGCGCAAACAGGCTCGAAATCATACCTGGCTTCCTGATCGCATTCCTGAACCACGACCACGCGGTCGCGCCCTGCCCTTTTGGCGCGGTAAAGCCCAGCGTCGGCGCGACCCAGCAAATCTTCGTAGGTATCCTCCGGCGTTAAGGCTGCAACACCGAAGCTAGCGGTCACCGCGATACCGGTGGCCTGGGTAACCGGCACCACCGTGGTAAGCAGGCGCTGGCGGATGCGTTCGGCTACGGTAACGGCGGCCTCGAGCGATGTGTGCGGGAGCAGGACGGCGAACTCCTCGCCGCCAAGGCGGCCCACAATGTCGGGGGTTCGGCATTCGCGCCTGAGCTCCTCGCCCAGCGCGGTCAGGATCTTGTCGCCGGCCAAGTGGCCGTAGCGATCATTGATAACCTTGAAATGATCGATATCGACGGCGATGACGGCCAAGGGGCGGCATTCCGATGCGAGAGTGATCGCGCGCTGTGCGGCCTCGATGAAGGCTCTTCGTGTGGCAACTCCCGTCAGCACGTCGACGTCGGCGAGGCGGCGCAATTCGCCCTCGAGTGCCTGGCGACGACTGACTTCCTCACCGAGCATCGTATTGGCTCTGGCGAGATCGAGGTTCTTGGCCTCGAGTTCGCGATAGGCACTCTTCAGGCTCGTTATGTCGGCGATGGACAGTATGAAGCCATCACCCAGCGGTACCGCCTTGACGTCAAACCACATTGCATCGCCGCGGTGGCGGAGCGAAAGCTCGAATCTTTGGGGCTGACGCGTATCGACCACATCGAGGTAACGAGCCCAGGTCTTGGTCCCTCTGAGTTTGGGAATGACTTCCAGAATGGGATGCTCCAACAGATTCTCTACCGTGCAGCCGATGATGTCTGCCGCGCGCTGATTGGCGGTGACGACCACGGCGTCCTCAATGCGACCGTCGGCGCTTCGGATGCATCGTAGGCCCAGGACGCCGTCGGGCGATGCATCGAGCACCGCCCGCAAGAGGTCATCCAGATATTCGCGTGGCTTGTTGAAGACGACGAGGCGCAGAGAGCCACTCTCGGCTCGGACCGGGAGCACCAGTCGCTCCCACAAGTGCACACGGATCGCGTGATGGGCGCGATGCACGGTGTAGATGGGACGCAGCTCGGCGATCGCTCGATCGTAGGCTTGACAGAAAAAGGCGCCAACCTCGCTTTTCCACTGGCTCACCTTCGAGCCCAGCATCTCGACGCCGGACGTCTCGAAGATTGTCCGCCCATAGTAGATGTAGAGATAGTCGTTGCTGCCGATTGGCTCGACGACGGCTAGGTTGGAAGCGTGCTCAGCAAGGCGTTCTGGATTGAAGTCGGCGTAGAATGGCAGTCCGCCGCCCTTGCAGAGCGATCGATAGTGTGCCAGCAGCGCGGCGATTTGCGGCGCGCGAGCACGGCTCTCGATGTCTTCGACGTGGACTTCCTTGAACATTGGCGCGGCACCCCCGAAGGCCAGCACGAAGGATTGCAGCTAGACATTTCGATATGGCTGAGAGGAATGGTTAGCGATCAATGAATTTCCATTCTGGTCGGTCGTCACTGAGCCGTGGCCTGCCAGCAAGACGATGCGGTGAAGTCCGACGGTCGGTGTCGTCGAGCCAGCCTCGCCAGCCAGCTTCCGCACACTCGCTAGGCCGACTTCGGTGAGTTCGGAAGTGGGTCAACTTCGACCCTGCCAGGCTTTGGCGTTCGGCCGAAAGGCACCCAATGCGGACATGGGGAGCGCCTCCGCACGACAGGGCGTCGTGGCGCTCCGCAACAGGTCGCGATAAGGGATGACGACTGAGCCTAAGGCGCCAGCGTCCACGGCGGCGCCGGGCCCTCGCTGGGGTCGCGGTCGTGGCCGGCAACCAGGTCCTGCAGGCCGTCGCGGCCATAGATGTCGGGCCGGAAAAAGATGCGCCCGTCGGGCTCGGCCCAGGCGGTGATGTAGGCGAAGTACACAGGCACCGGCCGCGTCAGGTTGAGATCGACCGCCTGACTTGACTGCAAGATCTCCTGCGCACGCCCCGGCTGCTCCCAGCCCGGCTCGTAGCGTGCCAGCCACTCCACCAGCGTGAAGACGTCCTGGACGCGGACGCAGCCGGCGCTGTAGGCGCGGCCGCGCTGGTTGAACAGCTGCTTCATGGGCGTGTCGTGCATGTAGACGCCCTCTGCGTTGGGCATGTCCAGACGCACGAGGCCCAGCGCGTTCTGCGGGCCCGGGTCCTGGCGGAACCTGACCTTGGTGGCATCCACCTGGCGCCAGTCCATGTTGTGGGGATCGATCTCGGGGCCGTTGTAGGAGCCCGTGAGCACGCGGATCTGCTCCTTCTGCAGGTAGTCCGGCTCCTTCATCAGGCGCGGGATCAGGTCGAGCGTGGCGACGCTCTCGGGCACCCGCCAGTAGGGGAAGAAGTTGAGCGCCTTGATGGTGGCGCGCACGGTCGGCGTCTGCCGCTCGGGCTTGCCGACGATCACGCGGTGCCTCAGCTCCACCGTGTGGCGCTCCACCGCCTCGAGCTGGAAGGCGGCGGCATTGACGAGCACGTAGCGGTCCTCGACGCGCGGCGTCATGAGCTCCCGCAGCCGCTGCAGATTGATGCGCAGCTGCTGCAGCCGTGCCTGCGCCGGCACGTTCAGCGCCGCGAGCGTCTGCTTGTCGACACGACCCGTGACGCGCAGCCCGTTGTTGTGCTGGAAGCGGCGGATCGCCGCTTCGAGGTCGTCGTTGTAGCCGGAGCCGAAGCCGTCGGAGGAGCGCCGCCTCAGCTCGCCGCTGAGCATGAGCCGCTTGCGCACATACGGCAGGCGCTCGTCGTCATCCTCGACGCGGATCATGCGCGAGCCGGGGATCGCCGGCCAGCCGCCGCTGGCGACGATCGTCTGGTAGCGCCCGACCGCCGCCTCGAGCGCCTCGATCATCGCGTCGCTGCGGAAGGGCGTAGCGTCGGGCCGCAGGTCGTTGAGGGCCTCCGGCTTCCGGCGCGCTTCTTCGTTGGAGGTGCGATAGCGCTGGTCGGGTTGCCCGAAGCCGGGGATCGCTTCCCACCACCTGTCCTGTGCGCGAGCGCCTGACGCGGCAGTCAGCAGAGCCACGCCCGCGGCCAGGGTCGTCCACAGCCATCTGTTGCCGAAGCCGCGCCTCATGCGCTCAAGTCTCTCCTCGCGAGCAGCATGCATACCGCTGCCACAGGCCGAATCATAACAAAAAGATCGCCCCTGCGCTGATGCGCCCAGTCGATCCGAACGCCGTGGGAACTTGCCGATGTGCCGCAGGGTTCCCGCCACCCCGCGAGGCCCCCAATTCGCGCCCAAGATATGGCCAAACCAAGACCATCGACCCCGAGCGGCCGGCAGGCTGTGCCCTCTATCCTCGGAAAATGCATGGCTGCACAATAGGTCGACTTGCGCCGCATTCAGTCCCGCAATCCGAGCCCAATGGAGACCGCCGCAATGAGCGCGCCCGTACTCTGCGCCGTCGACAGCCAAGGCGTGGCAACCGTCTCGCTCAACCGCCCGGAGGTGGGCAACGCCTACAACGGCGACATGATCCAGGGCCTGCTCTCCACCATGGACGAGCTCGGCGGCAATGCCGGACTGCGCGTCGTCGTGCTCAAGGGCAATGGCAAGCATTTCCAGGCGGGCGCCGACCTGAAATGGATCGAAACCGTGAGCCGCCAGCCGCTCGAGGAGAACGTGCGCGTCAGCCGCGCCACCGCCGAGGCCGTCGACCGCCTCAACCGCCTCCCGGTTCCCACCATCGCGCTGGTGCAGGGAGGCTGCTTCGGCGGTGGCACCGGCATCGTCGCCGCCTGCGACGTGGTGATCGCCGCCGACAACGCCATCTTCTCCATCGCCGAGGTGCGCTGGGGACTGACGGCGGCCATCATCGTCCCCCAGCTCAGCGACGCCATCTCCGTGCGCCAGCTGCGCCGCTACGCGCTGACCGGCGAGCGCTTCGGCGCAGCTGAGGCACAGCGCATCGGCCTCGTGCATCAGGTCGTCGCCATCGACCAGCTTGCGGCCGCCGGCGCGGAGATGACCGCACGGCTGTTGGCGAACGGCCCGCAGGCCATCGCCGAGACGAAAGCCTTCGCGCTGCAGAGCGCCTGGGGCGGCTTCGACGCCGAGACCCTCGCTGCGCTGGTCGACAGCCATGGCCGAAAACGCATGTCCGCCGAAGCCGCCGAAGGCCTAGCCTCGTTCGCCGAGAAACGCGCCGCGCGCTGGTAGATCCCCTCTCCCCGCTTGCCCTCGGGCTCTCCACATGATCGTCCCGCCCCCAAGTCCACCCGAGGGCTTGCGGGGAGAGGGCTAGGGTGAGGGGCAGAACCTTGCGCCGGCGTCTGTGGCGCGTAGGTTGGGTCGAGTTGCCATGCGCGCGCGGCGCGCACATGTAGCCACGAAACGGGTTAGCATGGAGGGGCCGTCGGCACAAAGGCCGGTGTCGCTTGGTGTCGCGAGCCCGTGGTCGAGTTTGGCCTGGGGACCTGTCGAGCACCTGTGAGTGTTGCCACGGGCCGGGCGGGAAAGCCTGCCTGGTCCCGAGCACGTCGGGTAGACTTCGTGTTTTTCCAGGTCCCCGCGCCGGCGGCAGCTCGAGTTTGGGTTGCTGCAGGAGGTGGCAATGAGAGTGTTGCATCGACGATGCGCTGGCCTCGACGTGCACAAGGACGAGGTGGTGGTCGGCGTGCGGCTGGTGGAGCGCCGCAAGATTGCACGCGAGGTGCGGCGGTTCGGTACGACGACGCGCGAGCTGATCGCGCTCGGCGATTGGCTGGAGGAACTGGGCGTCACCCACGTGGCGATGGAGGCGACCGGGGTGTACTGGAAGCCGGTGTGGCACATGCTGGAGGGCCGGTTTGCGCTGATCCTGGCCAATGCGCAGCAGGTGCGCAACGTACCCGGTCGCAAGAGCGACGTATCCGATGCGACCTGGATTGCCGATCTGCTGGCACACGGGCTGATCTCGGCGAGCTTCGTGCCGCCGCGGCCGCTGCGGGAGTTGCGCGATCTGACGCGGACGCGCCGGCAGGTGGTGGGCGAGGTGGTTCGCCACCAGCATCGGATCGAGAAGACCCTGCAGGACGCCAACATCAAGCTGTCGTCGGTGCTGAGCGATCCGATGGGGATCAGCGGCCGTCGCATGCTGAAAGCGATCATTGCCGGCGAGAGCGATGCTGGCAAGATTGCGGAGCTGGCGAGCTCGCGGCTGGCGTGCCCGCGCGGGGTGCTGATCGAGGCGCTGTCGGGCCGGTTGAGCGAGCATCACCGCTATCTGCTCGGCTGGCACCTGCGGCTGATCGAAGAGATCGAGGCTCGCATCGACGAGATCGATCAGCGCATCGCGCAGCAGATCGCGCCCTTTCACGCCGCCGTCGAGCGCGTGATGGGTGTGCCCGGCATCAAGGCTACGGCGGCCCCGGCCATCATCGCCGAGATCGGCGTGGACATGAGCATCTTCCCCAGCGCCGGCCATCTGTTGAGCTGGGCCCGCATCGTGCCACGGCTCGACGAGAGCGCCGGCAAGAAGCGCTCGCGACGCGTCAAGCAGGGCGGCGCTTGGCTCAAACCCGTGCTGGTGCAATGCGCCCGGGCCGCGGTGCGCACGCGGGCCAGCTACTATGGCGCCCAGTATCGGCGGCTCAAGCCCCGCATCGGCGACAAGAAGGCGATCATCGCCGTGGCGGCCTCGATGCTGACGGCGATCTACCACATGCTGCGCAATGCCACCGAGCATCGCGATCTGGGGGCCGCCTATCTGTCTCGCCGCCAGCTCGACAAGGCGGCCATCGCACAGCGGCTGGCGCGTCGCCTGCGCGCGCTCGGCTACCAGGTCGACCTGCGAGCGGCAGCATGATGCGCTATCGCTTGCCACGCTCGCGCCACCCACCCTAGTTTCCGGGTAGCGCATCTGGCTCTACCTCAAGGAGCGCTATCTCTCGCACCGCCTGCTCGACGACTACGAGGCCATCGTCGATGCCGCCTGCGCGGCCTGGAACCGCCTCACCGCCGAGACCGGCCGCATCACCTCACTGTGCAGCTATCCCTGGCTCGAAAAGTTGATCTCGGCGACGGTCAAAACTTAGGTGGGGCGGTATCAGTCGACGGCGAGCGAGGTGTGAATAAATTAGTGAGGAGTGATGCACCGAGCCTGGAGATCCGCGATGTCTGCGCGTAGCAGATCCTCCAGGAATTCATCCAATTCTTTCTCGGTCAGAGGCCGAACGTCATACCACTCGTCACGGTGGCTCATCACCACGACGTCGCTGCGAGACGAAGTCGTTGTC
>DATEVP010000326.1:0-2677 GCA_035258465.1 Hyphomicrobiaceae bacterium | reverse complement strand
TCACCGCGCAAATACGCGCTAGCTAGGTGTAGTGGGAGAGTTGTCATGCAGAACTTCGTTTCGCGTTTCGTCAAGGACGAGTCCGGCGCCACCGCCATCGAGTATGGCCTGATCGCCGCGCTCATCGCCGTTGGCATCATCGGCGCAGCCCGCGTGCTCGGCACGACCATCAGCGCCACCTTCACCAACGTCTCGACCGAGATGACGAAGTAACGCCGACTGCCCCACCACTAGGGGCAGCCTGGAAACTTTGGGGTCGTCTGCTGTCCGCCGACGACCCCAGTGCTTTGCGGCCGGGGGCTGGACGCGCAAGCCCAGACAACTCGAGCCGGCACTGATTCGCAGGACCGATGCAGGTGCTAGAGGTCGCAGTCCTTACCGTGTTGCCCGGAGCCGTCGCCCTCGCGGCGGCGCTCGACCTCTTCACGATGAAGATCCCAAATCGCCTCTCGGCGGTCTTGGTGCTGGCGTTCCTGCCGCTGGCGCTGCTGGCAGGACTGGGGCCGTGGCAGCTTGTCGACCACGTCGGCGCGGGCCTGATCGGCCTGCTCATCGGCGTGCTGCTCTTCATCCCTGGCTGGTTTGGAGGTGGTGACGCCAAGCTGATGGCGGCGATCGCCCTCTGGCTCGGCTTCGATAGTCTATTGCCTTATGTGCTCTACGTGGCACTGGCCGGCGGCTTCATCGCGACGCTGTTCAGCATGGTGCGCTCCGTGCCCCTCCCGCGCGCCTTCCTGGGTGAGGCCTGGGCGCTCAGGTTGCATCGTACGGATGCCGGCATTCCCTATGGTATCGCGCTCGCTGCCGGCGCGCTGCTGGTCTATCCGCAGACGGTCTGGTTCGCGGCGCTGGCGCGTTGACGAGCGGGCCCGACGGCCGCTTTTACCCATTGTTTACCCGCCGCCGAAGTAGATATGCACCTCGTCCCGATCTGCGTCCGCAATTAACCACCCATTGACGATTGTCCAGCAGATTGCGCTGGGGTCGAGGCTGATTTGTTTCAGGCAAAAAGGGCCGCTGCGCGATGAAACGGGCACAATTGGTGGGCGTGACCATTGCCGCCGTGTGCGGCCTCGGCGCGTTTTTCGGCGTGATGAGCCTGGTCAACAAGCCGCAGAAGGTCGTCAGAGAAGAGGTCCAAACGGACACCACCCAGGTGCTGGTGGCGAGAAACGAGATCGGCCTCGGCCAGATCACGGGTCCCGAGAGCTTCCGCTGGCAGGACTGGCCGCAAAATGCGGTGAGCGCCGGCTACGTGCAGAGAAGGGCCCGGCCGGAGGCCATCAAGGAGCTGGCGGGCTCGGTCGCGCGCGCCCCCATGCTGCCCGGCGAGCCGGTGACGGCGGCGAAGCTGGTGCGGGCCGGCGAGGGCGGCGTGCTCGCCGCGATCCTGCCGGCAGGCATGCGCGCGATCTCGACGCGCATCAAGGAGGAGACCGGCGTCGGCCGGCTGATCCTGCCCAACGACCATGTCGACGTCATCCTCACGCAGCGCCGCCGCGGCCGCGCGGGCGGCGAGGAATTCGTGTCCGATACGCTCTTTCGCAACGTGCGGGTGCTCGCCATCGGCCAGCTGATCGAGGCGAAGGACGGCAAGAAGCTCGCGGAGGGCAACACCGCCACGCTCGAGCTGACGCCGCGCCAGTCCGAGCTGCTCGCGCTGGCCAACTCCATGGGGGAGATCGCGCTCGCGTTGCGCAGCATCGCCGACATCGACACCAAGGATCAGCCCACAACGGGTCAGGACAAGCGCGGCAATTCGATCAGGGTTCTGCGGTACGGGGTGAAGTCGCGGGCGTATGGCGTCAACTGAGTCTGAGTGCATCTCAGTCAGGGCAGGCAAGAAGGTTGGCAGACCATGCGGATAAGTCTTAGGGGGATGGCCGGCGCACTGCTGCTTGCTGCCATCGGTATTGGGGCCGTCCCGCCCACTGCCGTCTCGGGGGAGAAGAAGTCGGGGGTATTCGAGGACATCTCGCAGCATTCCGTGCTGCACATTCCAAATCGCGCCGATTTCCCGATCGCCAAGCGCATCTCGCTCGGCTTGAGCAAGTCGGTGATGGTGCAGTTTCCATTCGAGCTCAAGGACGTGCTCGTCTCGGATCCCGACAAGGTCGATGCCGTCGTGCAGGCCTCCAACCGCGTCTTCCTGATTGCCAAGAAGCTCGGTCAGACCAATGCCTTCTTCTTCGATACCAAGGGCCAGCAGATCCTCACCCTGGAGGTTTCGGTCGGCGCCGATCTGGGCGGGCTCGACACGCTGCTGAAGCGCCTCGTCCCCGGCTCCAACATCAGGACGGAAATGGCCGGCAGCGCCGTGGTGATGAGCGGTATCGTTCGCACGCCCCTCGACGCGAAGCGGGCGAATGATATCGCCTGCCAGTTCGTCGCCGCCAACAAGAGCGTCGGCCAGCCGTCTGGCAGCATGGGCAACAACTCGACGAGCATCAGCCTCGGAGGCCAGAGCCGCACAGAAGGTCAGTACAACAGCCAGACGCAGAACCAGGCCTCCGCTTGCGGCAGCGACACCAAGCTCGTCATCAACCTGCTCACCGCCGAGGGCGAGGAGCAGGTCATGCTCAAGGTCACCGTCGCCGAAGTGCAGCGCACGCTGTTGAAGCAGTTCGGCGTCAACATCGGCGCACTCGTCAACTCTGGCAACTTCTCGACCACGATC
>DATEVP010000325.1:0-7063 GCA_035258465.1 Hyphomicrobiaceae bacterium | reverse complement strand
CCAACGACCGTGCCGCGCCACACACACATGTCCGACTTTATGTCGAAACTCGTGCGGACGAGCGTCAGAACGGTCTTCTAGCTGAGCTTTACGACGATCTTTGCCGATCCGCCGAGCTCTGCATCCTTGGACAGCGCGTATTCCACCATCGGCGGCAGAGGCGCCGCCATCAGGCCGACCCCCATGGCCGCCTTGGAGGCGTTGGCGCGATCGACGATCGACTTCTGCCGGTTGCTCATTCGCAGATTGGGCCGCACCGCGTGCAAGACATGATCCCAGGTTTCACCGAGCTCGGCCATGATCACGCCGCGCTTGGCCGCCGCTTTCCTCACGGCTTCGACTTTCTCTCTGGGCACCGACCACACCTCCGTCTTGGTCAAGGTCAGGGTCCGGCCGAATGCCGAAGCGGCACGCTGCTTGATCGCCGCGTACAGTTGGCGGAGACGCGGGGGACGATCCTTTGCCCGCCCGAAGATCATGCCGCGTCTAGCCGCCGCCTTTCTCACGGCATCGAACTCGCGCTTCGTCAGGGTAACGGCTCGACCGGCGGCCGATGCGGCACGCTTCTTCATGGCCGCGTACAGTTTCCGAACACGGGGCAGATCAGACGCGGCCGCACCTTGCGGATTCAACATGATGAGGCGAACGTGCGTCTGCTCGGTCTGGGCCAGCGCGGGGCAAGACGCCAGCCAGAGCCAGCAGCCGGCCAGCGGCATCACGGCAAAGGTCCGCTTACAGATCATAGCCGCGCACTCCCAACGATGCTCATCAAAGGTGGATCCGCCCCCCGGCGGAGAGAGAGCCGAGGATCGCATGAACGAGCCGAGGGCTCAACGGCCACCTTGCAGGCCAAAGAAGGGCTTGCTCGCCGATCGAGCCAGGCTCACTGCGTGCCAATGACGGTCTAGGCGGCGCCGGCGGTGCGGCCGAACTGCCCATGGCGCCCAGGGGCGGCCTCGAACAACTCGCGCGTGTAGGGGTGGCGCGGGGCGCCGAATACCTCCGCCGTCGGTCCCTGCTCGACCACCACACCGTGCTGCATGACGGCGATGCGGTCGCAGATCTGGGCGGCGACCCGCAGGTCGTGGGTGATGAACAGCACGGCGAGATCGAACCGGCGGCGCACGTCGTCCAGCAGCTCGAGCACCTGCGCCTGCACGGACACGTCGAGCGCCGAGACGGCCTCATCGGCGATCAGCAGCTGCGGCTCCATGGCCAGCGCGCGCGCGATGGCGATGCGCTGGCGCTGGCCGCCCGAGAACTGGTGCGGGTAGCGGGAAAGGGCGTCCGGCGACAGGCCGACCAGGCGCATGAGCTCGCGCGCACGTTTGGTGGCCTCGGCCTCGCGCATGCCGAAGTTCATCGGCCCCTCGATGATCGAGGCGCCCACGGTGCGCCGCGGGTTGAGCGAGCGGTAGGGGTCCTGGAAGACGATCTGCATGTGCTTCCTGTGGGCGCGCAGCTGGCTTTCCGGCATGCGCGCCACGTCGAGGTCGCCGATCCAGATCGATCCGGAGGTCGGCTCGACGAGGCGGGCGATGCAGCGCGCAACCGTGGTCTTGCCGGAGCCCGACTCGCCGACGATGCCGACCGTCTCGCCGCGCCGCACCTGGATGTCGACGTTCTCGGCGGCGCGCACGAACCGGCCGGACCGAAAGAGCAAATTCGTGCGGCCGTAGGACTTGGAGAGCTTCTGCGTGGCCAGCGCGACGGGGCCGCTCTTGGGTGCGCGCGGCGGCGGGTCGAGGCTCGGCACGGAGGCAATGAGCATCTTCGTATAGTCGGCGCGGGGCGAGCGCAGCACCTCCTCGCGCGTGCCGGTCTCCACCACGCGGCCCGACTGCATCACCACCACGCGGTGGGCGATATCCGCCACCACGCCGAAATCGTGCGTGATGAACAGCACGCCGGTGCCGCGCCGCCCCTGCAACTCGCGGATCAGCTTCAGGATGCCGGCCTGGGTCGTCACGTCGAGCGCCGTGGTCGGCTCGTCGGCGATCAGCAAAGCGGGGTCGAGCACCAGCGCCGCGGCGATCATGATGCGCTGGCGCTGCCCGCCGGAGATCTGGTGCGGATAGGCATCGAGCAGGCGCTCGGGCTCGGGCAGGCGCACCGCGCGCATGATGTCGAGCACGCGCTGGCGCCGCTGCGGGCCGGAGACCGAGGTGTGAATCGTCAAGACCTCGGCAATCTGGTCGCCGAGCGTCATGACCGGATTGAGGGCCGTCATCGGCTCCTGGAAGATCATCGACATGCGCTTGCCACGCAGATCGCGCAGGCGCTCGGGGCGCGCGCTCAGCAGGTCCTCGCCCTCGAGCAGAACGCGGCCGCCGCTCGCGGCCAGCTCCCGCGGCAGCAGCCCCATCACCGATTGCGCGGTGACCGACTTGCCCGAGCCCGATTCTCCCACCACGCAGACGATCTCGCCAGGCCCGACCTCGAGCGACACGTCCTCCACCCCATGGGCGCGGTCGGAGCCTCTGGGCAGGTCGACGGTCAGGCCTTGGATCGAAAGTACGGGTGGCGTGTCGCCCATTGCGCGGCTCACACCCGTTTGGCGAAGCGCGGATCGAGGCTGTCGCGCAGCCCGTCGCCCAGCATGTTGATGGCGAGAATGGTGAGCGCCAGGCAAGCGCCGGGATAGAAGATGTTGTGGGGATAGATGCGAAACAGCGACCGCCCCTCGGCCATGATGTTGCCCCAGGTGGGGGTTTCGGGCGGGATGCCGATGCCGAGGAACGACAATATGGCCTCGATCAGGATGGCGGAGCCGCAGATGAAGGTCGCCTGCACGATCAGCGGCGCCATGGTGTTGGGGAGCACGTGGCGCGCCAGCAGCAGGGGCGTCGGCGTGCCGACCGTGATGGCCGCCTCCACGTAGGGCTCCTCGCGGATGGAGAGCACGATCGAGCGCACTAGCCGCACCACGCGCGGGATCTCCGGGATGACGATGGCGATGACAACCGCCAGCAGCCCCGCGCGCGACAGGGAAACGACGCCCATCGCCAGCAGGATGGCGGGGATCGCCATCAGGCCGTCCATGACGCGCATGATGAGGCCGTCGGCCCAGCGCACGTAGCCGGCGATGAGGCCGACGACGAGGCCGATGCTCGCGCTCAGCAAAGCGACCGTCACGCCGATGATCAGCGACACGCGGGCGCCATAGACCACGCGGCTGTAGACGTCGCGGCCGAGCGTGTCGGTGCCGAAGCGATAGACGTAATGCGTCTCGGTGCCGTCGGCGGCGCGGACGGTGCGCTCGACGCCGGGACGCTTGTTGCGGAAGACGGGATCGATCTCAGCGGGGTCGATGGTGCCGAGCAGCGGGGCGAAGGCGCCCATCAGCACCATGAAGGCGACGATGATGGCGCCGATGACCACGCTGGGGTTGCGCCCGAGCGTGCGTATCATCCCGCCTCGGCCGGCCTGTGATGCGGCCGCGCCGACCTCGCCAAGGGGCACCTCGATGGTCAATAGCGGATCCTCGGGTCGAAGAACGTGTAGGTGAGATCGACGGCCAGGTTGATGAGCACGTACACCAGCGAGAAGAGCAGGATGATGGCCTGGATGGTCGGATAGTCGCGCGCCAGCACGGCGTCCACGGTGAGGCGGCCGAGACCGGGGATGGTGAAGACCGATTCCGTCACCACCACGCCGCCGATCAGCAGGGCGATGCCCAGCCCGATGACCGTGACGATGGGCACGGCGGCGTTGGCGAGCGCGTGGCGCACCAGCACCTTGATCTCGGTCTGGCCCTTGGCGCGCGCGGTGCGGATGTAGTCCTCATTCAGCACCTCGAGCACGCTGGTGCGCGTCATGCGCGCGATCAGTGCCACGTAGATGACCGACAGCGTGAGAGAGGGAAGGATCAGGCGCAGCAGCCAGCCGCCCACGCCTTGGGAGAGGTGCTGATAGCCCTGCACCGGCAGCCAGTTGAGCTCGATGGCGAACACGTAGATCAGCAGATAGCCGATCACGAACACCGGCAGGGAGAAGCCGAGGACGGAGAAGCCCATCACGATCCGGTCGAGCCAGCTCCCCTGACGGTAGGCGGCGAACACGCCCAGCGGCACGGCGATCAGGACGGCGAGGACGATGGTGCACAGCGCGAGCGAAAGGGTGGGCTCGAGCCGGTCGGCGATCAGCTCGGCCACCTGCTTCTTGAAGAAAAACGACTCGCCGAGATCGCCCTGCAGGAGCTTGCCCCCCCAGATGACGAATTGCGTCAGGATCGGCTGATCGAGGCCGAGCCTCCTTCTGATTTCCGCCACCTGCTCGGTGTTGGCGTTGTCGCCGGCGATGATGGCGGCCGGGTCCGACGGCGTCAGGCGCAGCATGAGAAAGACCAGCACCGCGACGATCAGCATCACGGGGATGGTCGCGGCGAGCCTGCGCAGGACATAGGTCAGCATGGCGATCCAGGTCGAGGGGAGCCGGCGGAAACGCGCCGCCGGCCCCTTCAGGCGTCAGTTGACCGCGATGTTCCAGAACACCGGCACCGGCGTCGTCAAAATGCCGGCCAGGTTGGCCCGGGCCGCGATCGGCTGATACCACTGCCCGAGGAAGAGGTGCGAGCTCCACTGCGTGGCCCTCACCTGCACCGCCTCGGCGATGGCCTTCTGCTTGGCGGGATCGGTCTCGCGGGCGAACTGGTCGCGCAGCTTCTCCATCTCCGGGTCGCACGGCCAGCCGAACATGGCCTTGTCGCAGGCCGAGTTCAAAAAGCCGGTGAAGATGGGGTTGGTGATGTCGGCTGCCACCCACGAGGTCAGGAAGGCATTCCAGCCGCCCGCGTTCGGCGGGTCCTTCTTGGCGCGGCGCGCAACCAGCGTCTGCCAGTCCATGGCCTGCATGTCGACCTTGAAGCCGGCCTTCTCCATGTGCTGCTTGGCGACGGGCGCCAGATTGGTGAGCACGTCGAGATCGGTCGATTGCATGAGCACGACCGGCGTGCCGTCATAGCCCGCCTCCTTGAGCAGCTCCTGCGCCTTCTTGAAGTTCGACTCGAGCAGACCTTCCATGCCCTTTTCGGAGGACAGCGGCGTGCCACAGACGAACAGCGCCTTGCACACCTTGTAGTAGTCCGGATCGCCGATGACGGCGTCGAGGAAGTCCTTCTGGTTGAAGGCATACCAGAGCGCCTGCCGGATCTTGGGGTTATCGAAGGGCTTGTGCATCTGGTTCGGCCGGAAGGTGTACTGGTTGCCGAGCGGGTTGTAGTCCCAGAGCTTGACGCTCTTGTCCTTCTTCAAGAGCGGCAGGAGATCGTGCTTGGGCGTCTCGATGTAGTCGATTTCGCCCGCGAGCAGCGCGTTGATGGCCTGCTGGTGATCGGAGATCGCGCGCCACTCGACGCGGTCGACCTTGACGACCTTGCCGCCGGCGAGGCCGGAAGCCGGCTCCGCGCGCGGCTTGTACTTGTCGAACTTGACGTAGACCGTTCGGTCGCCCGGCTTCCACTCGTCGCGCTTGAAGACGAAGGGGCCCGAGCCGGTGAAGTCGGAGATCTGCGTGTTGGGATCGGTCTCGGCGACCCGCTTGGGCATCATGAACGGCACGTTGGACGAAGGCTTGCCCAGGCCCAGCAGGACGAGGCCCGTCGGCTCCTTGAGCTTCATGATGAAGGTCTTGGCGTCCTTCACCTCGAGGCCGGCGACGAAGGTCATGAGCTTCTGGCCGGCGCTGTCCTTGGCGCCCCAGCGCTTGATCGAGGCGACGCAGTCCTCCGCCGTGACCGGCTGGCCGTCGTGCCAGAGCAGGCCGTCGCGCAGGGTGAAGGTGTGGGTGAGCTGGTCCGCCGAAACCTGGTAGGCGTCGACCATCTGCGGCCTGATCTTGCCCTCCGCGTCGGTGGCGAACAGCGTGTCGTAGACCATGTAGCCGTGGTTGCGGACGATGTAGGCGGTGGTCCAGACCGGATCGAGGATCTTGAGGTCCGAGTGCATCACGGCGCGAACTGTCTTTTGAGCTTGCACGGCGCCGGCCAACGAGGCCACGGCCATGGCAACCGCTAAGCCGGCGATGCTCTTGCGCAGGTAACCCATTGCGTCACTCCTCGTGGCAGTTTTCCGAACACAGTCGGCATTGGGGCGTCAGACGTTCGCCGCCATGCCAGTTGCGCAAAATAGGACACCGGCAGTCCCGGGTGAAGTCAATGCCCGCCGGTGCCCGCTTTTCGGCCCGGTTGCCCGGGTGGCAGGCATGCCCGCCGCCGCCTGAGCCCTTCCGTTTTGCGCCCGGACCGGTAGTTTACCGCCGAAAGCGTTGCTCCAGCCGGGAGAAGCCCAATGGCCATCGTCAACCGCGTCGCCGCCATGCAGGACGAAATCGCGCTCTGGCGGCAGGACTTCCATGCCCATCCGGAGACCGGGTTCGACGTTGAGCGCACGGCCGGCATCGTTGCGGAGAAGCTCGAGGCGTTCGGCTGCGACGAAGTGGTGCCGGGTGTCGGCAAGACCGGCGTCGTCGGCGTCATCAAGGGGCGCCGGGGCGCTTCGGGCAAGGTCATCGGGCTCAGGGCCGACATGGACGCCCTGCCGATCCACGAGACGACGGGCGTGCCCTACGCCTCCAAGACGCCCGGCAAGATGCATGCCTGCGGCCACGACGGGCACACCGCCATGGTGCTGGGCGCGGCCAAGCACCTGTGCGAGACGCGGAACTTCGACGGCACGGCGGTGGTGATATTCCAGCCCAACGAGGAAGGGCTGACCGGCGGGCTTGCCATGGTCGAGGACGGCCTGATGGAGCGCTTCGGCATCCAGGAGGTGTTCGGCATGCACACCTGGCCGGGTCGCGCCATCGGCACGTTCGCCATCTGCCCGGGGCCGATGCTGGCGGCCGCCAACAAATTCGTGGTCGAGATCGCCGGCAAGGGCTCGCACGCGGGGCGGCCGCACGAGAGCATCGATCCGGTGGTGATCGCGGCGCAGACCATCATGGCGCTGCAGACCATCGCCTCGCGCACCGTCGATCCGATCGAGGCGGTGGTGGTTTCCACCTGCATGGTGCGCGCGGGCGAGGCCTTCAACGTCATCCCCGACACGGTCTCGCTGACCGGCAC
>DATEVP010000324.1:0-2063 GCA_035258465.1 Hyphomicrobiaceae bacterium | reverse complement strand
GCCGTCGATCAAGGGCACGTTCGGCCTGATGAACTTCTCCAATATCCAGACGTGACTATAGGCCGCGCGATAGAATTCCCGGATCGCGCCCCGCGCCCCCTGCTCGCCCCATTCATGCAGCAGTTTGAGGTCGCCGCCGCTGGAGAACACGGAAGGGTGCGAGGATTGCATCACCACGCCATAGATGTGAGGCGCCGGCGCCCAGCGTCGATAATGCTCGCTCAAGGCCTCGAACATTTCCCGGTTCAAAGCGTTGAGTCGGGCAGGACGGTCGAGCGTCACCACGCCGGCGCGATCGATCTCCTCAAAAGTGATGCCAAGCGGCTCTGACAAATTGCGATGTCTCCTGTCCGAATCCCATGCAATGACGCCCCGGATAGCGCGCCTTGACGGGGCCCGCCGCAAAAAGGCCCGCGGCAGCTAGCACTCAATCCCACAAGCTTTGCAAGAAAGGCAATGGGTCGCCGGACATGACGCTTAATCTCTTCGCTCGACTCAGCCTTGTCCTGCTCATGGCGCTGCCGGTCGTGGCGCACGCGGAGACCGACGAGCTTCCGCCGCTGCCGGACCGTAACCCCGGGAGGCTCGCAGCGCCCGCGCGCAACCCCGCGGGGGTCGAAGCGCCGGCGGCCGAGCAGCCCGTGCTTCCGGGTGCTATCGCGACTGTGGCGTGGACCGACGTTGAGGTAACGGCGGCCAAGGCGGACTGCACGAAAAGACTTGCCGGTCTTGCGCTCGACTACGAGGTGCTTCCGCCCATCAAAGAGGGCAGATGCGGCGCGCCCGCGCCGATCCTCCTCAAAGCGGTCGGCGGCGACCCGAAGGTCGAGATCGATCCGCCCGCGACCGTCACCTGCGCCGTTGCCGCCAGCCTCAGCGCGTGGCTCGGCAAGACCGTCCAGCCCGAGGCACGCGCGCTGATCGGCGCGCCTGTCGTCAAGCTGCACAACGCGAGCTCTTATGTTTGCCGCAACCGCTACAACGAGACCGACACGCTGTTGAGCGAGCACGCGTTCGCCAATGCGCTAGACGTCTCGGAGTTCGTGTTCCAATCGGGCGAGCGGGTGACGGTGCTTGCGAGCTGGCCGCGCGTCGTGGCGGTGCCGCCTTTGCCGCTGCCCAATCCGACACGCGTCGCCATGGTGGGCGATTCACCGGTGGCGAGGCTAGCTCCCGCCGACCGGACGATCGTCACGGCCGCCAAGGCGAAGCCCGACGCGCTGCCGAAACCGCCGCCCATGGCGGTGCCGCCTTTGCCGGACCGGCCGCCGGACCGAAAGAGCGATTTTGTCAGGAAGGTGCATGACGATGCCTGCAATATTTTCGGCACCGTGCTTGGGCCGGAAGCCAACGAGGCCCATAAGGACCATTTCCATCTCGACATGAAGGCCCGCCGGCGCTCGGCCTTCTGCGAGTAGGCTGCCGGAATGGCAAACCATGTCCGGCGAGAGAATTTGGCACCCGGGACGTGCCGGTGGTAGCTTGCCGGCACTTTAGGCAACCGAACACGGCAGAACGCAGGTGTCATCCTCCAAGGGCAAACCGGTCTCGTTGCGTACCGAGCGGGCGAAGCGCGCCGGCAGCAAGGCGCAAATCCCGACGCCGCCCGGTTTCCCGGCGACGCGGCTCAGGCGCAACCGGCGCGCCGGCTGGTCGCGACGGCTGGTGCGCGAGACCTCGCTCACCACCGACGATCTGATCTGGCCGATCTTCCTCATCGAAGGGACGCGCACCCGTACGCCCGTCGCCGCCATGCCGGGTGTCGAGCGGCTGTCGATCGACCTCGCGGTCAAGGCTGCCGAAGAGGCCGCTGCGCTCGGGCTCCCGGCCATCGCGCTTTTTCCCAACACCGATGCCTCGCTGCGCGACGAGGCGGCGAGCGAGGCGCTCAATCCCGGCAATCTCGTCTGCCGGGCGGTGCGGGCTATCAAGCAAGCCGTGCCGGAGATCGGCATCATCGCAGACGTCGCGCTCGATCCTTACACCAGCCACGGTCATGACGGGCTTCTCGTCGGCGGCGAGATCGACAACGACAAAACCGTCGAGGTCTTGATCGACCAGGC
>DATEVP010000323.1:0-5078 GCA_035258465.1 Hyphomicrobiaceae bacterium | reverse complement strand
ACAATGCGGACACGTTGCGCAAGTCGGCGCTGGAGCACTTCGACGTGTCGCTCGGCACGGGGCTCACCAAGCTCGCCGGCAAGGTGTTCCGCATCGGCCACCTGGGCGACACCAACGATCTGACCATGATCGCCACGCTGGCCGGCGTGGAGATGGGCCTGGCGCTCACCGGCGTGCCGCACAGGGCAGAAGGCGTGCGCGCGGCGATGGACTACTTCACCAAGACGGCGAAGGGCGGCGCGGCGTGACGGCTGTCACACCGCCGGCTCCAAAGCCTCCCGCACAGCCTTGGGGTTACGCGCGATGACCTTGAGGTAGGCCCGCGCCGCCTGATCGGGCTCGACGCGCCCCTGCTCCCAATCGCGCAATGTGCCGATCGGGATCCTGAATGCCTCCGCGAACTCCTCTTGCGACATCTTGAAGGCGCGCCGGATGATCTTGACCTGCGGCGTGCGCTTCATACGCTTTATGCGCTCCGGCGTCAGTGGCTGTGCGTCGGGATCGCTAAGCGCAGCCTTGTAGATTTCTTCCTCGGTGAGGGAGTCGGCACGACTCCAATCGAAGGCCACCGTCTCGGGCATTCGCCTGGTCATCTTACTTTTGGCCCTCGTGGTAGATGCGCTTTTCATACCTTACCGCCAATCGTGCGGAGATGATCCGTTTCCTGCCGTTTCTGATCGTGTACACCACAAAGAGAAGCCTACCGTGAACCATGCCGAGAATGTTGAACCTTTCCTCCCCATTCTCGTGACCTTCGAACCTGTCCAGCGCGGCTGGATCGTCGAACGCCTGCTTGGCTATTTGGAAACTGATGGCATGCTTGGCTAGGTTCGTTTCGGCCTTCTGGTCATCCCATTCGAACTCGTCGGCCATACTACGGATTATCCGTATCTGTCAATGAAGCATGCTCCTCATGCGCTTCCGGGAAGCGACAAGTCGGGGCCAATGTGCGAGCATGCTGCAGAACCGAGGATCAGAGCAACAGGGAGCCTTGCGTCCAACCATGAAAGACGCATCGAGTGACGAGCTGCTCTACGAGGTCGAGGGCTCGACCGGCGTCATCACCTTCAACCGGCCGGCCGCGCACAACGCGCTGACCTTCGCCATGTACGACCGGCTGGGCGAGATCTGTGAAGGCCTAACCGCGGATGGCCCCGTGCGGGCGCTCATCCTCACGGGCGCGGGCGGGCGGGCCTTCGCCGCCGGCACCGACATCTCGTTGTTTCGCGATTTTCGGGGCGCCGCGGACGGGCTCGCCTACGAGGCGCGGATGGAGAAGGTGTTCAGGAAGCTCGACGCCTGCGCCGTGCCGACGATTGCCGCGATTCCCGGCATCTGCACCGGCGGCGGCGGGGCGATTGCCTGCGCCTGCGATCTCAGGATCGCCACGAAGAGCTTCAAGTTCGGCTTTCCCATCGCCCGTACGCTCGCCAATTGCCTGTCGGCCTCCAGCATCGCTCGCGTCGCCGCTCTCGTCGGCGTCGGGCGCGCCATGGACATGATCATGACCACCAGGCTGATCGAGGCCGAGGAGGCGCACAGCATCGGGCTCGTCAACGAGCTCTTGGATACGCCGGAGGCGCTGATGAGCCGCGCGCATGCGATCGCCGCCCAGATCGCCACCCAGGCGCCGCTCACCATGCGCGCCACCAAGGAGATCGTGCGCCGCATGCGCGAGCGGGCGGCCGACGTCGAGGACAAGGACCTGATCGCGCTCTGCTACGGCAGCGCCGACTTCCGCGAAGGCCTCGACGCGTTCCTCTCCAAGCGCAAGCCGAAGTTCGCCGGGCGCTAGCGCGGCCTTGGGCGCCGTCCATAGTGTCGATGCGCGGCTGGCGATGCGGCGTTTACCGCGATGGCGGTTATATGGACGCGGCTTCGTCATTCCCGCGAAGCGTCACATCAGCTGCGACGCTCCTCGCCCCCGCCCTTGGCCGTAACGCCCAGGCCCTCGAGGTAGACGAGGACGCCGGCCTCCAGGAGCTCCTCCGGCGTCATCGGCAGGGTGCGGCGCGCCGCATCGCCACGCGCGAACAGGCTGGCAATCCCGTGCGAGAGGGCCCAGATGTGCAGCGCCATCATCATGGCCGGCGGGCGCTTGCCCGCCTGCGGCATGGCGGCAACGATCGCCTCGCAGGCGCCGCGCAACACGGCGAAGGCGCGGTCGCCCGCCTCCTGCAGCTCGCGATGCTCGGCAACGGGAAGACCGCCCTCGAACATGGCGGCGAAATAGGCGGGCTCGTCGCGGGCAAAGCCGAGGTAGGCGGCCCCCATGCGCTCCAGGGCTCTGAGCGGGCTCGGGCGCCCCTTGTCCCAGGCCGCCTCGAGCCGCTGCTCGAACTGTTCGAAGCCGCGCCGCGCCACGTCGGCCATCAGCGCGTCGCGGTCGCGAAAATGGCGGTAGGGCGCGGCCGGGCTGACGCCGGCCTGGCGGGCAGCCTCCGCGAAGGTGAACCCCGCCGGCCCTTTCTGGGCGATGAGGTCGAGGGCGGCGCTGATCAGCGCTTCGCGCAGATTGCCGTGATGGTAGCCGCGCCGCCCGCCGCGGCCATGTCGCGTCCAGCTCATGCGATTCGGGTTCTACCGCAAACGGGCGCGCCTGCCCATCGGACCGACGCCACCGCGCCGCAGGCGGTCGCGCCGCCACGTCTACCTGGTGCCGAGACCCACCAGGGTGAAGAACAAGAGCACGGCCACAGCGCCCCACAGATATGCCCAGCGGGGCACCATTGGTTGAGCGGACCGACCGATCTCCGCCAGTCTTCGCTGAGCATCGCGATGCCGAGGAAGGCGCGCCAGGCAGCGCCTCCAATCGGCAATGGCTCGATCAGGATCACCGAGCTCTGCGTGCAGGCAGCCCCGCAGATAGTAGACGCGGCCCTCTCTTGGGTTGAGCTGAACCGACAGGTCGAAGAGCTCCATCGCCTCGTGTCGATGTTTCAGCTGTACGTGGTATTCGCCCTGTTCCCTAAGCGCTCTCGCCGCGGCCTGGCGCTTGGCCGAACGTTCGATCCACCAGCGCCGCAGTCGCCTGTGCCCGGCGACGACGAGAACGCTCACCAGGCCGACAAGGGCGGCGATGACAAGGCGGAGCGATACATCGTCCCGAGCATCCCGAAAGATACCCTCGACCAAGGCCGGCCAGTCCACGACACGTCCAACGCAATACCAACGCCGCAATTCATGGTAGCAGCCCGCGCTGATGCAGTGCCACCACTCTGCGAGAATATTCCGTGGGCGCCACGCTGGCGCGGCACTGGATCCGCCACCCGGGGCCTACTGCGGCAGGCAAGCCTTCACGGCAGATGCGCATTGTTGGTCTTGTGGCAAAACACCAGTGAGGCCGCTGTAATTCACGGACTGCACTGTCCGGTTGCTCATGGCGATGTTCACGATGCAATAGCCGCCGCTTGCGACGGCAGCGCCCGCGCCCATGGCGCTGGTGCCGCGGGCTTGAGGGTTACCCGCACCGGCAGCCTGTCCCCGAGAATTGTATTGCCAGACCTCGGTGTTGCCGAAGGTAAAGCGCCCCTGCGGTTGCCCCATGCACGCCAGGATCTTCTCATCGCTGAAGCCGACGAGCTGTCGCCTGGCATCCTGCAACTCGATGAGGCTTTGGCCCGAGCATCCCGTCAGGATCAGTGTCGACAGAATGAGAAAAACGCGCATCGCCACCAAGGATCAGCTCGCAGTTACTTAAACCAGGATACCAAAGGCACCGTAGGTTTCAAATCGGCATCTATTAGGCCGTCCAAGAACTGTCTGTTGCCCGCGGTTAATTTCGCGCCATGTCTGACATTGGTCTTGGCCCATGCACTCGATCGGCCATCCGCAATGAAGCACCCGCGCACGTCATGGGCTGTTGCGCACCAGGCGCCGGCGGAACCAGAAGCCGAGCACCAGGATGACGGCGGACGCCACGAGGAAGATCGGCCGTCCGCCGTACCGGTCCATCACCGGCGCGGCCAGCGCCACGCCCACCGACTGGCCGCTGAAGAGTGCCAGGGCAAAGAGCGAGATGGCGAGCCCGCGCGCGTCGGGCGCCATCTGCGTGGCGTTGGTCTGCAACGTGTTGTGCAGCATGTAGAAGCCGAGGCCGACGAGGGCGATGGCCGGCGGCGCGAGCCACACCCATGGCGTGAGCGCGAGGGTGCCGTATCCAGCCGACAGGGAGACGGCGCCCGCGGCCGCGAGGCCCGCCTGACCGTAGCGCGGCACCAGCATGCCGGCGGTGGCCGAGTAGAGAAGCGCGCCGGCGCCGAACGCGGCCAGCATGGCGCCCACCATGCTGAGGCTGATGCCGAAGCGCTCGTGCAGCTCGGCGCCGACGTAGGCGAGAGCGCCGAACATGACGATGCCCTCGAGGAACGTGATGCCCAGGATGAAACGCACCCACGGGCCTCGCAGCATGCTGAAGGCCGACGCAGCTGCACTGCCCCAGCGGACGCGTGCGGAAGCGGGCGGAGCGCCGCCGAGCCGGCGCATCTCGCCGAGCAGCAGCAGGCCGGCGGCACCATGCACGAGACCCAGCAGCCCCAAGGTCGCGCGCCAGCCGATCAGCTCGCCCAGTACGCCGCCCGCCGCCTGACCGAAGACGATGCCGAGGATCTGGCCCGAGATGTAGCGCGCCAGCACGGTCTGGCGCCGCTCGTAGGGCACCACATCGCCGATCCAGGCAATCGCCACCGGGATGACGGCGGCCGCCCCCGCGCCGGCCAGGAACCGCACCAGCACCAGCGGCCCGAGCGTCGGCATGGCGGCCGAGACCATGGTGCCGACCCCGGCCCAAAGGGAGCCGAATACAACCAGCTTGAGCTTGCCGCGCGCATCGCCCAGCGGGCCCACGATCACCTGGAACAGGCCGTAGGCCAGCGCGAACGCCATCACGATCATGGCGGCGCCGCCGATCGTCACGCCGAGCTCGCCCGCGATCTGCGGCAGCAGCGGGTCGCACACGCGCAAGTTGGCGGCGCTGGCGAACGAGGCCAGCGCCAGGATGGCGATGGCGCGCGTTGGCGTGTCACCGGCACTGGTCGACGTCGCGCTCATGAGGTGGTTGCCTGGCGGGGACGGGGCGA
>DATEVP010000322.1:0-5959 GCA_035258465.1 Hyphomicrobiaceae bacterium | reverse complement strand
GAAGTGGGTCGATTCGCGCACGCCGATCATGGCGCCGATCATGATGGTCCAGATGAACAGGAAGCGCGCCATCTCCTCGGTCCAGATGTAGGAGGGGATGAGCGCGGTGTAGCGCGAGAAGATTTGCAGGCTGACCGGGATTACCAGGATCGCCACCGCCAGCACCAGCAGCCACGACAGCAGCGCGGCGTAGAGACGAGTGAACTGCCGCCAGAGGCTAGGGCGGGTCGTCTGCGAGGTTTCGGCCATGGCGAGGGTGCGCTCGATCAGGAGAAAGCGGCCGGGAGAACCTCCCGGCCGCCGGTAGAGTCAGATGCTCCGCCGTTGCAAGCTCACTTGATGGCGGCGATCTTGGCGTAGATCTCCTCCGCCCCGATCTCCTTGGCGTAGGCGGCCATGACCGGGGCAACGAGCTTCTCCATCTCGGCGCGGTCCTTGAAGGGCACGCGCTTGAGCTTGCCGGCCTTCTCCATCGCCACGAGCTTCTGCTCGTCCTCGGAGGATTCGATCTGGCGGCCGTGGGCGCCGGCTTCCTTGCCCGCTTTCAGCACCGCCGCCTGCAGGTCCGCCGGAAGCGCCTTGAAGGTCTTGCCGGAGAAGCACAGCGGCCGGATGGTGATGGCGTGCTGGGTCATGGCGAGGTGCGGCGCGACCTCGTAGAACTTCATCGATTCCACGCCTGCCGCCTCGTTCTCGCCGGCCTGGATGACGCCGTTCTGGATGCCGTTGTAGACCTCGTTGTAGGCGATGACCGTCGGCGCCATGCCCGCAGCCTGGAATGTCTTGGACCAGATCGGCGCGCCCTGCACGCGCACCTTGAGGCCCTTGATCTCGGCCAGCGAGCCCATCGGCTTGTTGATGAAGATGTTGCGCGTGCCGCCGCCGGCGTAGCCGATCAGCATCACGTCGGCCTTCTGCGCGATCTCGTCGGCGACCGGCTTCAGGACGTCGGCGTCGAGCACCTTGTTCCAGTGATCGAGGTCGCGGAACAGGAACGGCGCGTCGATGAACGGCGCGGCCTTGGAGAAGGTCGACATGTGTGCGGGGGAGACGATGCCGTAGTCCACGGCTTTGCCCTGCGCCATGTACTCGAAGTACTGCTTCTCGAGGCCGAGCGCGGAGTTCTTGTGCAGGTTGAAATTGACCGGCTTGCCGTAATACTTCTTGGTCAGCTCCTCGAACTTGACCAGCGCCTTGGTGAAGGCATGGTCGTCATTGAACTGCACGGCGCCGTTGAGCGTGATGGCCTGAGCCCGTGCCTTGCGGATGTAGGGAAAGCCGGTGCCGAGGGCGACCGTGGTTGCGCCGAGGCCGGCGAGAACTGCTCTGCGTTTCATGGGTCCGTTTCCTCCGGTGATTGTCGCTACTATTGCTTCTTCAGTCGCATGCGGCCCGCGCGGGACGATAGCTCAGGTCGTCCGGTGAGGCCAGCATTCCCACTATTTCCCAAGCAGCAGCGCCGGCAGCCAGAGCGACAGCGCCGGGATGTAGGTGACGAGCCCGAGCACGATCAGCATCGGGATGTAGAAGATCATGATGCTCTTCGACACGGCCTCCATCGTCACCTTGCCGATGGCGCAGCCGACCACCAGGGTTGGCCCGACCGGCGGGGTAAGCAGGCCGATGCCGAGGTTGAGGATCATGATCATGCCGAAATGCACGGGATCGATACCGAAGGTCTTGATGACGGGGAGGAAGATCGGCGTGCAGATCAGCAGCATGGGCGCCAGGTCCATGAACGTGCCGAGCACCAGCAGGAGGATGTTGACCAGCAGCAGGAAGGTGTACTTGTCGTCGGCGACGGTCAGGAAGAACTGCGTCACCTTGGCCGGCACCTGCATGATCGCCATCATGTAGCCGAACGCCACCGAGAAGCCGATCATGATCATCACCATGCCGACGGTGCGCACGACGCGCGCCACCAGCAGCGGCAGCTCGCTCCATTTGTAGTCGCGATAGATGAACATCGTGACCAGGAACGAATAGATGCAGGCCACGGCAGCGGATTCGGTCGGCGTGAAGATACCGCTCAGGATGCCGCCGATGATGATGAGGACCGTAAGCAATCCCCAAAATGCCTCGACGACGATCTTGAGCGCTCTGCGCAGCGGTATGACCTCGCCCTTGGGGAGTTGGTCCCGGTGGGCGATGTAGAAGCACAACGCCATCAGCGAAAAGCCGAGCATGAGGCCGGGGATGATGCCGGCCATGAACAGATGCGCCACCGAGATCGTGCCGCCGGCGGCGAGCGAGTAGATCACCGCGTTGTGCGACGGCGGGATGAGCAGCGGCTGCAACGATCCGGCTATCGTCACATTGACGGCAAACAAGCGCGGATAGCCGTTCTTGATCATCTGCGGGATCATCACCGATCCGATCGAGGCCGTATCGGCGACGGACGATCCGGAGATGCAGCCGAAGAACGTCGAGGCGAGGATGTTGACGAGCGCCAGCCCGCCGCGCAGGAAGCCGACGAAAATCTTGGCGAGATTGACGAGGCGCTCGGCCATGCCGCCCTCCGCCATGATGCCGCCCGCGAGAATGAAGAACGGGATGGCGAGCAGGGCAAAATCGTCCATGCCGTCCGACGTCTTCAGCATCACCGCTTCGAGCGGCAGGTCGATCCACAACGCGGCGAAAATGGCCGCCAGCCCCAGCGCATAGGCAACCGGCATGCCGAGCAGGCACAGAAGCGCAAAGCCACCCATCAGGATCAGCATGTCCATCGCGCGCTACTCGGTGCTGATGCCGCTGATGCTCCCAGCGTCGGGCTCGACGAAAAGCTTCGATGTCCAAAGCCGCTCGATGACGAACAGAGCCGTGATGACGCCCCCGATCGGCACGGGCAGATAGGACGCCCCGACCGAGTACCAAGGAAAATCGGAAATCGACTGGTGCCACGTCGTCTCGACGAGCTTGACGCCCCACCAGAACATGAAGAGGTTGGCTCCCATCATGCAGGCTTCGATGAGCCAGCCAACCGCAAGGCGCGCATTGCCTCTCAGCATCATCGGGATCACGGCGACGCCGATGTGCAAATTCTCCCGGTAGCACAGGGCTGCAGCCAGGAAGGAGAACCAGATCATCAGTAGGACGGCCGCCGGTTCCGGCCAGGACGACGCGCTATTGAGCACGTAACGCGTGAAGACGCCCCAAGGGATGATCAGCGTGATGATCACGAGGCAAAACCCCGCGACGACCATGCAGAACCGGTGCAGGATATCCATGCACCGGACGTACAGAACTCTCATTCCCCATGTCCCCAACAAGTCGAAGGGCCGGCGCGCCTCATAGGAACGGCCGGCCCCTTTCTTACGCCACCGGACGGACTACTTCACGTCCTGGATGCGCTTGATCAATGCGGCGTGCTGGGCACCGTATTTGTCCCATACCGGCTTCACCGCCGCCTGGAATGGCGCCTTGTCGGCAACCTCGTTCACGACGGCCCCGGCTTCGATCATCTTCTTCAGCGACTCCTTCTCGCGATCGTACCAGAGCTTGCGCTCCTCGAGCTGCGCTTCCTTGGCGACCTTCAAGATCAGGCTTTGGTCTTCCGCGGAAAGCGTGCCCCAGATCTTCTTGGAGAAGACGAGGATCTCCGGGATCATGAGGTGGCCGGTCTTGGAGTAGTACTTGGCGTAGCGATAATGCTGCCCGCTCTCGTAGGTCGGGTAGTTGTTCTCCGCACCGTCGACGACGCCGGTCTGCATGGCGTTGATGAGCTGATCGAAGCCCATCGAGACGCCGTTGCCGCCGAGCGAGTTCATGGTGTCGACGAACACCGGGTTACCCATCATGCGGATCTTCAGGCCCTTCAGGTCGTCGACCGACTTGATCGGCTTCTTGCTGTTGTAGACATTGCGCGTGCCGGCATTCATCCAGGACAGGCCGATCAGGTTGGCGCTCGAATCCGAGAGCTTTTTCAGCATCTCGTCGCCGATCGGCCCGTCGATCACCTTCTCCATGTGCGTGTCGTCGCGGAACATGAAGGGCAGGTTGAACACGTTGAGCTCCGGCACGATCGGGCCCATCGGGCCGACGCTGATGCGCGCCATGGCGAGCGCGCCGACCTGCGCCTGCTCGATCATCTCCTTCTCGCCGCCGAGCTGCATCGCCGGGTACATCTGGATGCTGATGCGCCCTTTGGTGGCTTCTTCCAGCTTCTTGCCCATGCGCACCACGGCCTCGACCGTCGGGTAGCCGAGCGGATGCACGTCGGTGGCCTTCAGCACCATCGTCGCCTGGGCGAAGACGGCGGGGATGCGCACGCTGCCTACGGCAAGTCCGGCAAGCCCCACTTTGATGACTGAGCGTCTGTCCATCTGTTTCCTCCTCGATTGAACGTACTCGTTCTTGCGACTGCTAGGCTGGCGCCCCTGCTCAGTACGGTTGCATGGCCGGCGGAAGCGCTCTAAATCAAGTTGTACGATGACCCGACGAATTGAGAGTCTAGCGGCTCGGTCTCCGGCTGACAAGCTGGCGCTGATGCGGCCGCTGCAGCCGACGCGCAACCTCTCCGGCGCGATCGTGGAGCGCATCGCCGCCGCGATCCGCAGCGGCAGGCTGGCACCGGGCTCGCGCCTGCCGACGGAGCAGGAATTGATGGCGGCCATGGGGGTGAGCCGCACCGTCGTGCGCGAGGCCGTGGCTGCCCTGCGCGCGGAAGGCCTGGTGCGGACCCGCCAGGGGTCGGGCGCATTCGTTGCCGCCGACGCCAGCCGTGTGCCTTTCCGCATCGACCCCGACGGATTGAGCTCGATTGCGGACGTGCTCGAGGTGATGGAATTGCGCCTGGCGATCGAGGTGGAGGCAGCGGCCCTGGCGGCCGAGCGCATCACGCCGGAAGGGCTCGCACCGATCGGCCGGGCCTTGCGCGCCATCGAGGCCGCGATCCGCCGGGGCGAGGGCGCGATCAACGAGGACTTTGCCTTCCACCGGTCGATCGCTGACGCCTCGGGCAATCCGAGATTCGCCCAGCTTCTCGAGTTTCTCGGGCGCCACGTCATCCCGCGGCAGAGCATTCGCGTGTCGCTCAGCACCGCCGAGGAGCAGCGCCAGTATCTGATGGGCATCCAGAAGGAGCACCGCCGCATCTTCGAGTCCATCCGCGACGGCCAGCCCGCGGAAGCGCGCAAGGCCATGCGTGCGCACCTGACGAGCAGCCTCAAGCGTTATCGCCGGCTGGCTGAGCGCCAGCTCGTCCAGGCCAAGCGAGCGGGCTAGGATGGCGCCGCGGTCGAGCAAGGAGGGCAGATCCATGAAACGTGTGCTGTTGACGGGCGCGGCGGGCGATGTCGGAGGGCGGCTGCGCAAGCTGTTGAAGCCCGTGTACCCCGAGCTGCGGCTGAGCGACATCAAGAAACCCGCCGATCTCGGCTCCAACGAGCCGTTCATGGCGGCCGACCTCGCCCGGCTCGAGGAGGTGGAGAAGATCGTCGAGGGCGTCGACGGCATCATCCATCTCGGCGGCTTCTCGATCGAAGGGCCGTGGGAGACGATCCTGCAGTCCAATATCATCGGTTGCTACAATCTGTTCGAGGCAGCCCGCCGCAAGGGCGTGAAGCGCGTCGTGTTCGCCTCCTCCAACCACGCCATCGGCTTCTACCCGCGCACGCAGTGCATCGGCACCGACGTCACGGTGCGGCCGGACTCCCGCTACGGCGTGAGCAAGGCGTTCGGCGAGGCGCTGGGCTCCCTCTACGCCGACAAGCACGGCCTGCGCGTCCTCTGCCTCAGGATCGGCAATGTCGGCGACAAGCCCCTCGACAAGCGCCGGCTGTCGATCTGGATATCGCCCGAGGATCTGGCGCAGCTCGTACGCATCGGGCTCGAGCATCCCGAGCTGCGCTACGAGATCTTCTACGGCGTCTCGTTCGCAGAGCGCTCCTGGTGGGACAACAGCCGCGCCTATGCCTATGGCTACCGGCCGACCGGCCGCGCGGAGGACTATCGCGACGCG
>DATEVP010000321.1:0-4283 GCA_035258465.1 Hyphomicrobiaceae bacterium | reverse complement strand
TGTCTCCGAGAGGTGTCTCTCCCTCTCCCCGCCCTTACGGGGAGAGGGTCGGGGTGAGTAGCGGCAACATACTCCGCGCGAGCGTGTGCGGCTGCCCCTCACCCTGACCCTCTCCACATTCTGAAAAAGAATGGGGAGAGGGAATTGACTAGGCAAATTCCATGATCACGGCGTCGACGGCCAGGCTGTCGCCGGGCTTGGCCTTGACGGACTTGACCACGGCCTCGCGCTCGGCGCGCAGGATGTTCTCCATCTTCATGGCCTCCACCACGCAGAGCGCCTCGCCGGTCTTGACCTCCTGGCCGGCGGCGACGTGGATCGCCTTCACCAGACCGGGCATCGGGCAGAGCAGCAGCTTGGAGGTGTCGGGCGCGGCCTTCTCCGGCATCAGCGCCGCCAGCGCTGCCTCGCGCTCCGTGTAGACGTGGGCGCGCGCACGGATGCCGCGATAGGCCAGCTCGTAGCCGTTGAGGATCGGGCGCACCTGCACCGCGACGCGGCGCTTGCCCACGTATCCCCGCCACAACGGATTGCCGGGCCACCAGTCGGCGTCGACATCGAGCGTCGTGCGACGGATGCCCTTGGCGTCCACCAGCGTCACTTTGGCGGGATGCCCGAGCGTGCCTTCCACGCGCGCCGCAACGCGCATCCCCGCCACCTCGGCGACACGGCGATCGGCAAAGCGTACCGGCGGGCCCGCCATCTGATCGCTGATCTGGCGGCGGCGCGCATTGCCGAGATGGTCGACGGCGATGGCAACGGCTGCAAGAATGTCGAGGTTCTCGCCCTGCGGCGGGTGCGCCTTGAAGCCGCCTTTGTATTCCTCGGCGATGAAGCCCGTCGACAGCCGCCCCTCGCGCCAGCGCGGATGCTGCATCAGGGCGGCGAGGAAGGGGATGTTGTGCTCGACACCGTCGATGACGAAGGCATCGAGCGCATCGGCCTGCAGATCGATGGCCGCCTCGCGCGTGGCCGCATGCGTCACCAGCTTGGCGATCATGGGATCGTAATGCATGGAGATCTCGGCGCCCTCGAACACCCCGGTGTCGTTGCGCACCGTTCCCGCATCGGCCGCGACCTCCAGGGGCGGCCGATACCGGCTCAGCCGGCCGATGGAGGGCAGGAAGTTGCGGAAAGGGTCCTCGGCGTAGACGCGGGTTTCCACCGCCCAGCCGCGCGTCTTCACGTCGGACTGGCGGATCTCGAGCCTCTCGCCGGCCGCCACCCGGATCATCTGCTCGACCAGATCGAGCCCCGTGACGAGCTCCGTGACCGGGTGCTCGACCTGCAGCCGCGTGTTCATCTCCAGGAAATAGAAGGAGCGGTCCTGGCCGGCGACGAACTCGACCGTGCCCGCGCTGTCGTAGCCGACGGCCTTCGCCAGCGCCACCGCCTGATCACCCATGGCCTTGCGCGTCTTGGCGTCCAGCAGCGGCGAGGGGGCCTCCTCGACCACCTTCTGGTTGCGGCGCTGGATGGAGCATTCGCGCTCGCCCAGATGGATGACAGCCCCATGCTTGTCGCCCAGCACCTGGATCTCGATGTGACGGGGGTTCTCGATGAACTTCTCTACGAACACGCGATCGTCGCCGAAGCTCGACTTGGCCTCCGAGCGGGCAAGGGCGAAGCCTTCCTCGGCCTCCGTGCGCGAATGGGCGATGCGCATGCCCTTGCCGCCGCCGCCCGCCGAGGCCTTGATCATGACGGGATAGCCGATCTCCTCGGCGATCCTGACCGCATGCCTGGCATCGGATATCTCGCCGAGGTGTCCCGGCACGGTCGATACCTTGGCGCGGGCTGCCGCCTTCTTGCTCTCGATCTTGTCGCCCATCGCCGCGATCGCCCGGGCGTTGGGGCCGATGAAGACGACGCCGGCCTTCTCCAGCGCCAAGGGGAAGGCCTCACGCTCCGACAGGAAGCCGTAGCCCGGATGCACGGCCTCGGCGCCGGTCTGGCGGCAGGCCTCTAGGATCTTGTCGATGACGAGGTAGGACTGGGCCGCGGGCGCAGGGCCGATCAGCACCGCCTCGTCGGCCATCTCCACGTGCAAGCCGTCGCGATCGGCTTCGGAGTAGACCGCCACGGTCTTGATGCCGAGCTTGCGTGCCGTCTTGATGATGCGGCAGGCGATCTCGCCGCGGTTGGCGATCAGGATCTTCTTGAACATGCGGTCTACCGTCTGGAAGGGGTCAGGCCCCCAACCGCGACGTTGCAGAACAATCGCGACGCCCGCCGTTAGGGGTCCGACCCCTGCAGACCGTTTCCTAGGCCGCCGCAGCGGCCTTGTCGACCAGCTTCTGCAAGCTCGGGTCGATCGACGGGCTTTCCGCCTTGAGGAAGGCGAGGAGGGCCTGCTCGTTGGGCGTGAGCTTGCCATCGCGGCCGAGGCGGGCGGCGAGCCAGCCGGCTTCGACGGGGGTTATCGCCTCGTGCGTGACGATCTCGATTTTCTGCTGCGCCAGGCGGGCAACCGCGCGCTCCTCATCGGACTGCTCGCGATAGCCGCCGAACAGGCTGGTAAGGCCGGTGGCCATGCCGGAGAGCACGTTGTCGAGGGAGAGCTCCCCGCGGCGGTCGAGCCAGGCATCGCGGGCAAGCGCAATCTCGCGCGGCGGCGGCGCGTAGCTGGAGGCGGTCATCACGCAGTTGGCGATGGCCTTGACGAACAGATCGGTCCACGCCGGATGGTTGTCGGCGTCGGCGGTGGCCTCGTCGATGTCGAACAGGATTTCCGCTTCAGGCTGCGTAATCGCCAGGTTGCCATCGCTGCCGAAGCTGTAGAGGATGCGCCGCAGGAGATCGACGTCGGCCTCGGTGACGACGCCGGGCTCCAGCATCTTGCCCGAGCGCAGCGGCCCCGTGCCGGTGAGAACGGCGGCCTTGACCTGCTCGAGGGCGAAGCGCGCCAGGCTCTGCGGCGCCCAGCGCGCCTTGTCGAGCACGTTGACCAGCAGCTCCAGCTCCGTCTTGCTCTCGACCCGGCCGTCCTTGGCGATGCGCTCGATGAGCCAGGCAGCATTTTCGGTGGTGAGATAGCCTTCGGGCTGGGCCTGCTCGACCAGATAATCGGTGATGCTCTCGATGAAGCAGTCGGCCCAGGCGGGGTCCTGCACCGGGCAGGCGTCGTTGAGGGCGAACAGCATCTCGGCCTCGTCGAGGCTGATGCGGCCATCGTCGTAGTAGTTGCGGCGCAATTTGAGGACGTCGACGTCCTTGATGCTGCCCCGTGCCTTGATCTCCGCAACCGCTACCGCGCTCAAAACGCCCATGGCCCGCCCCGACTAAGGTAAGACGAGCCGAGGCTATGCGGTCATGGTTACGATCCCGCTAATGGGGAGGGCTCACGGGTGCCTGTCGTGCCGCGCCGGGGCGCGGAAGCCACATCGGGATCGCTCGGCGTCGGCCACCGGGCTCAAAGAACGACGAGATGGCGGGCCTCGGCGCCGCGCACGGCGCTGATCGGCAACCCGCGATCGAAGGTCACGAGCCGCCCGCCGTTCTTCACGGCGAGACCGAGGAGATAGACGTCGGTGATCTGATTGGGCCCGAGGATATGACTTCGGTCGAAAAGCCGATGGTCGGTTATGGAGACATCATCCGGCCAAAACTCGTGATCCGCTTGATCCAACCCCATTGCCAGCAATTGGATGGCATCCATGGTCGGGGCCGGGTTGGAGTAGTGCGGCTGGGACATGATCCTCGCGAAGCCATTTTGAGTGATCGGACAGGTGGCCCAGCCACCCTCCTTGTTGACCGCCCACCAGGCGCGGACCGTCGGCTGAAAGTCGTGCTCTTTGTCGACGAGTGCCAGCAGCGCGTTCACGTCGAACAGCACACGCATCGTCATTCGCCGCTTTGCTCGATGAGCTTGTCCACCAGCTCTTTCGTGACGATGCCACCGCGCGAAGGCAGAACAGGGATGCCGTCCACGATTTCGACTTTGCTGAAATCCAGGCGCTCCCGCGGGGCGGCCAGGGCTTGGCGGGCAAGCTCCGAAATGACCTGCCCGGCGGACTTCCTCTCGGCCTTGGCCCGCTGCTTGGCGATTTCCAGGACGTCGTCGTCAATGTCGAGTGTCGTTCGCATGCCTATCTTCCAGTAGCGCGGCGCTGATCCTCTTCGTCGATTTCTCGTTGGATCCGGTCGATCATCTCATTCGTTATGACACCGCCTCGACTGGGCAGCACGTACCACCCATCCTTCGGGACATAGGGAAAACCGGCGGCCTCCTCCGCAAATCCGCGAGGCGTCTCCGCACTTCGGGCGAGGCCCCTGCGGGCGAA
>DATEVP010000320.1:0-2287 GCA_035258465.1 Hyphomicrobiaceae bacterium | reverse complement strand
AGCCACATCGTCATGGCGCGGCACGGCTTCGGGCGCGGAGAGTACAAATATTTCGCCTACCCGCTGCCCGACCTCATCGGCGCGCTGCGCAGCGAGCTCTACCCGCACCTGTCGCGCGTGGCGAACCGATGGAACGAGGCGCTGGGCATCGATGTTCGCTTCCCGGCCGAGCACGAGGCGTTTCTGAAGCGCTGTCACGATGCCGGCCAGGTGCGCCCCACGCCGCTGCTGCTGCAATACGGGCCGGGCGACTTCAATTGCCTGCACCAGGATCTCTACGGCGAGCACGTCTTTCCGCTGCAGGTCGCCATCCTGCTCTCGGAGCCCGGCGACGATTTCACGGGCGGCGAGTTCGTGCTGACCGAGCAGCGGCCGCGCATGCAGTCGCGGGCGGCCGTGGTTCCCCTGCGCGGCGGCGACGCGGTCGTCTTTGCGGTCCGTCATCGCCCGGTGCGCGGCACCAAGGGGACCTACCGCGTCAACCTGCGCCATGGCGTCAGCGTGGTGCGCACCGGGCGACGGCATACGCTCGGCATCATTTTTCACGACGCGAAGTGAGAGCGCGGCGCGCTGGCCGCATCGTTCCCTCGCCCCTTGTTGGGGGAGGGCCAGGGAGGGGGGATTGCAGAGCATTTGCCGTAGGCATTGCCCCCACCCGTAATATGAGCCCGATCTGGGTTAACGCGGACCCGACCCTCCGCCGACGCCGACATGCTTCTCGACAATCGGAAAACAAGCAGCAACATGGCCAACAACATCAGCAACAAACCTACAACATCGGCGTCACGATCTCGCCGCCGACCATCCCCCGCAACCCGCCCCCAACCCGCGTGGTGAGCTTGCCTGCCCTCGAGCTTGCCTGCCCTCGGGCTCGCTTGCACTCGGGCTTGTCCCGGGTGTTCCGAGGGTCGAACCACGTCGGCCGAGACGGTGCCGCGCATCCGCCCTTCGACAGGCTCAGGGCGGTGTCGAGGTTGTGGCTCAGATCGCCCGTCGCCCATGGTACGAAAGCAAGGAGAAACCGCAGCACTTCCGAGACCGAGAGGGTCCATGCCCAATCCCATCCTGATCGAGCTCACGCGCGGCGGCCTGGTCGAGAGCGCGCACGCGGGCGCCGTGGCGCTCCTGCGGGCAACGGGCGAGGTGGTGGCCTCGATCGGCGATATCGCCGCCCCGGCCTTCCCGCGCTCCGCCATCAAGCCGCTGCAGGCGTTGCCGCTGCTCGAGACCGGCGCGGCGGAGCGCTTCGCCTTCGGCGCGCCCGAGATCGCCATCGCCAGCGGGTCGCATTCGGGGACTGCCGCCCATGTCGCGGTGGTGCGCTCCATGCTGACGCGGGCCGGGCTGCCCGAGACGGCGCTCGGCTGCGGCTCCCATGAGCCGATGGACGGCGCCGCCGCCCGCGACCTCGTTCGCGCCGGCCGCGCTCCGACGGCGCTGCATCACAACTGCTCCGGCAAGCACGCGGCCATGCTCGCCACCGTTGTGCACCTGGGCGAGCCGACGGAGGGCTACTGGCGCCCGGATCATCCCGTGCAGGTGCGCATCCGCCGCGTGCTCGAGGACCTGACGGAGGCGAAGCTCGACGCGCGCGTCTGCGGCATCGACGGCTGCTCCGTCCCCAACTGGGCGATCCCGCTTGGCAATCTCGCCCGCGCCTTCGCGCGCCTGGCGACGGGCGAGGGTCTCGGCCCGGAGCGGGCACGCTGGTGCGCGGCGATTGCCGAGGCCTGCTGGGCGCATCCCGATCTCGTCGCCGGCGCCGGCCGCCTTGATACGCTCATCATGCAGCGGCTGCCGCGCAAGGTGCTGGTCAAGGGCGGCGCCGAAGGGGCCTGCGCCGGCGCGTTTCCCGAGCGCGGCCTCGGCTTTGCCCTCAAGATCGCCGACGGCGCCAAGCGCGCGGCCGATGCGGTGGCCGCCGCGCTCATCGCCCGCCTCTACCCGCAGGCACAGGGCCTCGGCCCATCCCCGGTTATCACCAACTGGCGCGGCCTGGAGGTGGGGCAGGTGCGGATATCGCCGGCGCTGGCTGCGATGCTTGGGCCGCTGCGCTGAACGCGTAGGTGGACGCCTCGCTATTTGCGTGCACTCCGCTAGTCTGGCCGAATGGTAATGGCGCCAAGCTCTGTGGAGAGAACACGATGGCGAGTTGGGTCAAGTGCACCACGACGGATGGGACCGAGGTCCGGGTGAACCTGGATCACGTTGCCATGATCCGTCCCTACCACAGCGACCGCGGCTTCTCGGGCAGCGAAATCATCTTCGCCACCGGAACCCCCAGCCC
>DATEVP010000319.1:0-3452 GCA_035258465.1 Hyphomicrobiaceae bacterium | reverse complement strand
TAAGCTTTCATAGTCCGGTTGATGGTCGAGAGCAGCATCAGGCCGCCGGGGCGCACGAGCCCGGCCGAGATTTTCAGGAATGCCGCCGGGTCCGGCACATGCTCCACCACCTCCAGGCAGACCACCGCATCGAACGCCAAGCCCTCCGCCGCCAGCTCCTCAATGCGCCCCACGCGATAGTCGATGTCGAGGCCCTGGCCGGCTGCGTGGCGGCGGGCCGCCTCGATGTTCTCCGGCGCCGTGTCGAGCCCGGTCACGCGGCCGCCGAGGCGCGCCAGCGGCTCCGAGACGAGCCCGCCGCCGCAGCCCACGTCCAGGATGCTCAGGCCGGCCAGCGGACGCAGGCCGGACGGCGCCAGGACGAAATGGCGGAGGAGCTCGTCACGCAAGAAGGCGAGGCGCGCCGGCCCGATCCGATGCAGCGCACGAAACTTGCCTCGTGCGTCCCACCACTCGGAGGCGAGGTGCGCGAAACGGTCCCGCTCGGCGGGGTCGAGGGTGCCCGCCAGATCGCCTGTGGAGCCTTGGCTCATAGGGCATTGGGTGCCGCGCCGCGATGCCCTGTCAAGATCGCGGCTCTCCCCGTTGCGGAGAGGCCATCCAGTAGTTAAGAGTGCGGGATAACGGGCGCAAACAGGGGGCCTCCGCAATCGTTGCCGCGCCAGGAGCGCGGGGCAGGACCCCGGAGGCACGTCGAGCGGGTCGCAATGGCTTTCCTGGTGATGAAGTTCGGCGGCACTTCGGTTGCCAACCTGGAGCGCATCCGCAACGTTTCCCGCCACGTCAAGCGCGAGGTCGATGCCGGCAACAAGGTGGCGGTGGTCGTCTCGGCCATGGCCGGGGTGACCAACCAGCTGGTGGCGTGGGTGCGGGAAGCCTCGGCCCTGCACGATGCCCGCGAGTACGACGCCGTCGTTGCCACCGGCGAGCAGGTGACCGCCGGCCTCCTCGCCATCGTCCTGCAGTCGATCGGCATCCAGGCCCGGTCCTGGCAGGGTTGGCAGGTCCCCATCATCACCGACAACGCGCACGGCGTTGCGCGCATCAAGGCCATCCCCGGCGACAAGATCCGCGCGCGCCTGGAGCAGGGCGAGGTGGCGGTGATCACCGGCTTCCAGGGCATCGAGCCCGATCGCAACCGCGTCTCCACGCTCGGCCGCGGCGGCTCCGACACCAGCGCCGTGGCGCTTGCCGTCGCCGTCCAGGCGGACCTGTGCGACATCTACACGGACGTCGACGGCGTCTACACGACCGACCCCCGCATCGTCCCCAGGGCGCGGCGCTTGTCCAAGGTCTCCTACGAGGAGATGCTGGAAATGGCCTCGCTCGGCTCCAAGGTGATGCAGACGCGCTCGGTCGAGCTGGCCATGGTACATAGGATGCGGGTGCGGGTGCTTTCGAGCTTCATTGCGCCCGATGCCCTGAAGCCCGCGAGCCCCGACAGCTGGGACGAAGTCGGCACCATCATTTGCGGCGAGGATGAGATCGTGGAACAGCGGGTCGTCAGCGGCATTGCCTACGCCAAGGACGAGGCGAGAGTGTCGATCATCCGGGTCGAGGACAAGCCGGGGGTGGCCGCGCGTGTGTTCGGGTCGCTGGCGGATGCCAATATCAATGTCGACATGATCGTCCAGAACACGTCCTCCGACGGTAAACACACCGACATGACGTTCACCGTGCAGGAGGCCGATCTCGAGCGCACGCTCGAGGTGCTGAAGGGGGCCAAGAAGGATATCGGCTATTTCGAGATCAAGAGCTCCTCGGACGTGGCCAAGGTTTCGGTGATCGGCGTGGGCATGCGCAGCCACGCGGGCGTCGCGGCACAGATGTTCAAGGCGCTGGCGGAAAGAGGCATCAACATCCTCGCCATCTCCACGTCGGAGATCAAAATTAGCGTACTGATCGATGCTGCCTACGCCGAGCTGGCGGTGCGAACGCTGCATGCCCTATACGAGCTGGGCAAAGACTGATTTCATGGCCGCTCGCAAGCGCGGGCGGGATTAGGCGGCAGGTTTTCGCAAGCGCACGTGCAGCGCGCGCCTGAGCAGGATGGCGGCTCGCGCAGTCGAGGGCATGCTCGCCGAAACTCGAGAGAGCGGCAGCGATCGCGGATGCAGAACAGGGACGGCGATACCACGAGGGCGTCTCCCTCAGAGCCGGCGCTGCGCATCATCATGCGGCGGCTGCGGGAGATCATGGCCGAGCAGGGGGACGGCCAGTCCCGGCTCGATAAGATCGTGCGCCAGATCGCCGGCCTGATGGTGGCCGAGGTGTGCTCGATCTACCTGAAGCGCCAGGACGGCTCGCTCGAGCTGTTCGCCACCGAGGGCCTGAACCCCGGCGCGATCCACAACACCTTCATGAAGCGCGGCGAGGGTCTCGTTGGGCGCTGCGCCGAGCTCGCCGTGCCGATCAACGAGCCCGATGCGCAGAACCACCCCGCCTTCTCCTATCGGCCGGAGACGGGCGAGGAGATCTACCACTCCTTCCTGGCGGTTCCCGTCCAGCGCGGCGGCGACGTGCTGGGCGTGCTCACCATCCAGAACAAGACCCACAAGGAATACTCCGACGAGGATGTGGAGGTGCTGCAGACGACGGCCATGGTGCTGGCCGAGCACCTCGTCTCCGGCGCCGTGGCCGGCGTCAACACCGGCGCCGAGTTCAGCCGCGCCATCGGCCACGTGGTGCGGGGCCAGCCGCTGTCGGAGGGATTGGCGCTCGGCCACGCCGTGCTGCATGCCGCCCGCGTCGTCGTCACCGAGCTCGAGGCGAAAGACCCGGAGGAGGAGCGGCGCCGGCTGGAAGCCGCCGTCGAGGAGCTCAAGGCCTCCCTCGACGAAATCTTGGAGCAGGGCGAGCTGGCCGCGACCGGCGAGCACCGCGACATCTTCGAGGCCTACCGCATGTTCGCCCACGATCGCGGCTGGATGCGGCGCATGACGGAGGCGATCAAGCGCGGCTTGACGGCGGAAGCCGCCGTCGAGCGTGTGCAGAACGACACCCGCTCGCGCATGCTGCGCCAGGCCGATGCCTACTGGCACGAGCGGCTGCGGGACCTCGACGAGCTTTCCGACCGCCTGCTGCGCATTCTGGCGGGGCGGCCCAGAGCACACAGCGTTACGGCCAAGCTGCCGCACGACACCATCTTGGTGGCCCGGACCAGGGGCGCGGCCGAGCTTCTCGACTACGACCGCTCGCGGCTGCGCGGCCTGGTGAGCGAGGATTCCGGTGGCCAGAGCCATATCGCCATCGTTGCCAGGGCGCTCGGCATTGCCGCCGTCGGCCAGGCGCGCGGGGTGATGGAGCGCGTCGACCAGGGCAATCCCATCATCGTCGATGCCGACAGCGGCGAGGTCCACATCAGGCCGACCAGCGAGGTGATCGCGGCTTACGGCGACAAGGCTCGCTTCCGCGCGCGGCGTCAGCGCAAATACCGGTCGCTGCGCGAGCAG
>DATEVP010000318.1:0-3903 GCA_035258465.1 Hyphomicrobiaceae bacterium | reverse complement strand
CTGTGGCTGCCCGCCCTAGCATCAGGTTAATTCGGTAAGTTCGATCGCGATATTGCCTGCGGCATCGAGGCGCGCTGTGGCTCCGGGAGAAACGACACAGGTCGCGTCGTACTCCTCAACGATGACCGGCCCTGGATGGGGGTTCTTCAGAGCTGAACGTTGCACGATCGGAGTATCGATCCAGCCGTGCACGGATCCGAAATAGGCGCGGCGCCATGGCTCGGGCTTGGGCGCCGGGCGACTGAGGACGACCCGTTCGGGGATGCCGGTGCCCTCCCGGAGCCCCTGGCCGACGACCTGGATCGAGACGAGCTCGACCGGCTCCTCCGGTCCAGCGCGATGGCCGTAGGTTTTTTCGTGCTCGCGGCCGAAAGCCTCTTCGAGATAGACAACCATCGAAGCATCGAACGGCCCATCCGGCACGGGCACAACGAGATCGAAGCTCTGCCCTCGGTAATGCAACGCACCTGAGCGGCGCAGACGCGCGCTTGAGCCGGTGAAGCCCTCGGTCTCGAGCTGGGCAGCGGCCTGGCGGGCCAGCTCCCGCCAAGCGGCGTCGATCTCGCCGAGATTGGCCTGCCGCAGGAGGCGGCGGAAGGAGCGTGAAAAGTGATGCTCCACGTCGGCATAGAGCAGCCCGAACGAGGAGAACAGGCCCGGTGCCGGCGGGACGATGACCTGGCGAATGCCAAGGGTCTTAGCCATCCCGCATGCGAACAGTGGGCCGTTACCGCCGAAGGCGAAGAGGGAGAACTCCCGTGGGTCGCGTCCCCGCTCCGTCGATACCGCCTTGATGGCCCGGATCATGTTGGAGGCAGCGATCTCGTGCGCGCCGAAGGCCGCGGCCTCGAGGCTCAGGCCCAGCGGCCGAGCGATCTTGGCCTCGAATGCCAGCCGTGCTTTCTCGGCATTGAGCCGCAATGCGCCACCAACAAGGTGCTTGGGGTTTAGGAAGCCCAGGATAACGTTCGCGTCGGTTATGGTCGGAACTTCGCCGCCGGCATCGTAGCAGACAGGACCCGGTGACGCGCCCGCACTCTGCGGACCGACCTGCAGGCTGCCGCCTGCATCGATCCAGATGAGCGAGCCACCCCCGGCTCCGACTTCCGCTAGGTCGATCGCCGGCACCTTCAGCGTATAGCCAGCCCCGGTCAACAGCCGAGAGCCGACCATGATGCCGGCGCCGACGGCGTACTCCTGCGTGCGCATCACCTCGCCATCTTCGACCATCGAGGCTTTGGCGGTCGTTCCGCCCATGTCGAAGGTGATGATCTTGTCCAGTTTCTTTGCCCGCGCGAGCGCCTGAGCGCCGACCACGCCCCCCGCGGGACCTGACTCGATGATGTTCATAGGCCGCTCGATCGCCGCCGTGTTGGTGGTCAGCCCGCCGTTCGACTGCATGAGCAGCAGACTTGCAGTGATGCCTGCCGCATCGAGGCCCTTGCGCATGGCGTGCAGATAGGTGGCGACAATCGGAGTGACATAGGCGTTGATGACGGTCGTGGACGTGCGCTCGTACTCCTTGATCTCGGGCAGCACCTCATATGAGATCGACAAGGGCAAATCCGGCGCCTTGCGCTTGATGACGTCGCGGATCATCAGCTCGTGCGCCGGATTGGCGAACGAGTTGAGCAGGCACACGGCAATCGCCTCCACCTTCTCCGCCAGAAGCGCAGCCACGGCACGCTCGGCGTCGTTGCGATCCAGCGCCTGCTCGACGCGACCCTTGTGGTCGATGCGCTCGGCCACCGTCTGTCGCAAATATCGCTCGACCAGCGGCTCCGGCTTGGTCCAGGTCATGTCGTAGAGCCGCGGCATGCGCAGGGTGCGAATCTCCAGGATATCGCGGAAGCCCTGCGTCGTGATCAGGCCTACGCGTGCACCCTTGCGTTCCAGGATCGCGTTGGAGGCAACGGTGGTGCCGTGCCGGATCTCCTCGATGGCGTCGGCCGAAGTTCCCGTATCGCGAAAAACCTCGGTGAGCCCCTCGACGATTGCGCGGGCATAGTTCTCGACGCTGGAGGAGATCTTCTGCGTGTGGATCGTGCCGTCGGTGCCGAGCAACACGATGTCGGTGAAGGTGCCGCCGATGTCGACACCGACGCGATACGTGGCCATGCCTTCACTCCGCGGCCGTCACGATAAGGAGCGGATCGTGACGCTGGACCTTCGGCGGCTTGCGCCAGCCGCGCCGCCTGGCGATCTCGGTGCGCGCTTGCTTGCTCGCCGCCTCGTCCACAACCCAGCGGGTGGTGTCGACGATGACACCGTAGTCGGCGGCGGCCTTGGCTGGGCTCAGCAGCTCGTTCCTCACATCTCGCAGCACAGCCAGCGCGTCGCGCTCGAGCGGGTCGCCCCAACCGCCGGCACCAGCGAGCACGTGGCGAAAGACGTCGCCCTTCCTGATCGTCATGGTCACTTTGCTGGGAAGAACGCGCATCTCGGTCGCCGGATTGAGGTAGTTCTGCGAAGGTCCCCCAGGGCTGCCGCCGTAGAGACCAAAGGGCCGGTGATCACGCCGGTCCGATCGCACCTGCAGTACGCCCTCAGCCTCGTCGAACCGATAGTCGCGCTTGAAGGGGACGCCGCCGCGGTACTTTCCAGCGCCGGCCTTGTCGGGCACGAACTCGTAGGCCAGGAGCGTAATGGGGTGCTCGGCTTCCGTCACCTCGACCGAGTGCGATGCCATGTTGGCGAACATATGGGAATTGCCGTCGAGCCCGTCGGCCCACGGCCTCGCGCCCCAAGCGCCACAGGTGAAGTCGACATAGACGAACGGCTTGCGATCCTTGTCGTAGCCACCAATCGAGATGCCCGTGTTGCCGCCATCGCCCGCGGCTTTGACTTTGTCGGGGAGCATCATGGCAAGCGCGCCGAACATGCAATCGACCATGCGAAAGCCTGTCAGACCGCGCGCCGCGCAGGCTGCCGGCAGCACACCATTGCCGATGGTACCTGGCGGACAAATGACATCGATGGCGCGGAAGACGCCCTCGTTATTCGGGATGTTCGGCGGCAGGACTGAGCGCACGCCTGTATAGGCAGCGGCCTTCGTGTAGGAGAGCGTATTGTTGATGGCGCCCTTGACCTGAGGGCTGGTACCGGTCCAATCCACCACCATGTGGCCGCCCTGCTTGCGGATGGTGACGAAAAGGCGGATCGGCCTGCCGTAGTCGATGCCATCGTCGTCGATCCAGTCCTCGAAGCTCCATTCACCGTCGGGAAGCCTCGCCAGCGCGGCTCTCGTCAGCCGCTCGGCATAGTCGATGATCGCTTGAAGGAAGTATTTTGTGCGCTCCGCCCCATGATGCGCAACCAGCTCGGCGAATTGCTTTTCGGCTATGTGGCAAGCGGCGAGCTGGGCGCGCAGATCGCCGAACAGCTGCACCGGCAGGCGGACGTTGCGCTCGATGAACGTCATGATGGTCTGGTTGAGCTTGCCCGCGTCGTACAGTTTCATGGGCGCGATGCGCAAACCTTCGGCGTAGATCTCGGTGGAATCGGAAGCGTTGGAGCCCGCGACCCGGCCGCCGACGTCGCAGTGGTGGCAGACGGTGCAGGCGAAGGCCAACCGCTCGCCCGCGTGAAACAGCGGCTTCATGATGAAGATGTCCGGCAGATGCATGCCGCCATCGAAGGGATCGTTCATGATGAAGACGTCGCCCGGCGCGATATCGTCACGGAAATGCCGCATGATCGCGGCCATCGCCGTCGGAACCGAGCCCAAGTGCCCCGGCAGCGTGAGCCCTTGCGCGGCGAGCTTCCCGTCCGCGTCAGCAAAGCCGGTCGAATAGTCCATGTTGTCCTTCAAGACGCCCGAATAGGTCGTCCTGAAGACCGTCAGCGCCATCTCATCGGCAATCGAGAAAATCGCATTCTTGAAAAGCTCGAGCGCGATCGGGT
>DATEVP010000317.1:0-6930 GCA_035258465.1 Hyphomicrobiaceae bacterium | reverse complement strand
CCATGCCGACGAGGGCCGGTATCACCGCGCCTGCCGACAGCAGCGCCAAGTCGATCGACAGCAGCCGGCGGTCGCCTAGCGAGGCCGCTAGCGCCATCGTGGAGGTGGCGAACAGCACGCCCATCGCCTGGATGAAAGCCTGGCGCGGCAGGCCCAGCGATTGCAGATAGAGCACGCCCGGCACCACGAAGGATCCGGTCATGCCATTGAGCATGCCGCTCACCGCGCCGACGAGCGGCGAGAGCCAAGGCTCCATGCGGCCTGGCTGCCGCAGCTCGACCTTGGCGAGCCCCGTGACCGCGTAGCTCAACACGACCAGCCCCAGGAGCGCCGCGAGCAGATCGCTGCGCGTGCTCGCCAGCACGCCGACACCGAGCCAGGTTGCCAGGCACAGCGCAATCAACAGGGGCCAGAGCCGGCGCACAATGGCGATCAGGTTTCCGCCGGCCAGCGCCTGCCAGACGTTGGTCACGAACGAGGGTACGAGCAGCAGGGCCATGGCCGGCTTGAGGCCCAGGGTGGCGGTCAGGATGGCCAGAGATACGGTCGGCATGCCGAGGCCGGTCACCCCCTTGACGAGGCCCGCCAGGAGAAACGCCGTCGCGATGATGATCAGGTTCTCTGCCGTTGCCATCCAGCTCTCGGGCCTCATTCGCTCCACCGGGGGAACGCTTCCCTCGGCGGGCCGGAATGTCCGGCCAGGCTGTTTACGCCCTGGCGCGCGACGGTGTTTCGATCAATGCCGAAGTGTGGGGACCGATCCGGTCCGAGCCGGCCTCACCCGCTTGTAACTTGACAAATGAACAATGATCAATTCTAGTGGGACCCGCTGGGGCGCGACGCGTGAGCAGGGATTGTAATGTCCTGGTACCGCCATCGGGTCGAGCGCGACCTCAAGCGTTGGCAGGCGGCCGGTTGGGTCAATGACACCGGCGCCGCCGCCATCCAAGCCGATCTCAAGACCACCAAGTCGCCGTTTTCGGCGGCGCCGATCCTGGCCATCCTCGGCGCGGTGCTGTTCGGCTTCGCCGTGATGAGCTTCGTGGCCGCCAACTGGTCGGCCATGTCCAAGCTGGCGCGGCTTCTGCTGCTGCTGGTGGGTCTGTGGGGCTGCTACGGCGCCGCCGGCGTCCTGATCCAGCGCCAGCTGCAGGCCTTCGCCGGGGCCGCCATCCTGGGCGGCATCGCCGTCTACGGCGCCTCCATCATGCTGATCGCGCAAATGTACCACATGGAGGGCAACCCGCCCGATGCGGTCTTCTGGTGGGCGCTCGGCGCCTTGCTGGCCGCCGTCCTGCTGCAGTCCAATGCCGCGCTTGCGGCCACCTTCGTGCTGATCAGCGTGTGGACCGGCTGGGAGCGGGGGCTGGCGCAATCGGCGCACTGGCCGTTCCTGATCGTGTGGGCAATCGCGACCGCGGCGGTGGTGTGGATGCGCTGGCGGCCGGGCCTGCATCTGGCCGCACTCAGCCTCGTCGTATGGCTGGTGCCGCTCGGCTACCTGATGTTGGATCACCACGCGCACTGGATCGTGCTGCTCGTGGGCGTAGCCGTCGCCGTCGGCTCTGCCGCCGCTGCCTCGGACATCGACCGCATCTCGCCGATCTCGGGGATGCTGTTCTCCTATGGCCTGATCACAGCTTTCGCGGGCCTCTACAACATGCAGTTCATCGAGGGCCGCATATTCTACGGCTCGCAGGATGTGGAATCGATCCAGCGCCTGGTGCTGCTCGCCACCCTGGCGCTGGCCATGCTGCTCGGCGCCATGCTGTGGGCGCTCACCAGCGACAACCGCGGCGCGCTGTGGCTCGCCTACACGGGCTTTGCCATCGAGATCTTCACGCTCTACGTGCGCACCTTCGGCACGCTGCTCAACACCTCGCTGTTCTTCCTGGTGGCGGCGCTGCTGGTGAGCGGGCTCGCCTGGGTCGCCTACCGCCTGCACCAGCGCAAGACGCCGAAAGGAGCCGCCGCATGATCGACTTCCTTCGCAATAGGATCGTGCTGGCGTTGGCCATCGTCGCGCTTGCCCAGACCGGCGTGCTGGCCGGCATGGTCATCGACCGCACGCGGCTGTTGAAATCGGGCCGCGAGATCACCTTGCCGATCGTGCCGGTCGACCCGCGCGACATTTTCAAGGGCGAATACGTGCGGCTCGGCTACGAGGCGGGCAATGTGCCGGCGCGCCTGCTGGAAGGCCCGCCGCCGCGGCGCAACGGCGCCTTCTACGTCGTGCTGGAGAAGAAGGAAGGTGGCGCCTGGCAGCCCGTGAAAATGTCCCGCGCCATGCCGAAGGAGACCTCGCCCGACCGAATCGTGCTGAAGGCGCGCTCGATCTGGGGCTGGCCGGCGAGCAGCAGCGCCAACGCCATCATACGCGTGCGCTACGGCATCGAGAGCTATTTCGTGCCGCAAGGCGAGGGGCCGCGCCTGGAGAAGCTCGCGCGCGACAAGAAGCTCGCCGCCCTCGTCGCCGTCGACAGCGGCGGCAACGCCGCCATCAAGGGCATCCTCATCGACGGTCAGCTGCAGTACGAGGAGCCGCTGTTTTAGACGCTTCAGGCCACAGAACCGCGGCGAGTGCCACAGCGCCAACGGCTCCTACAACTTGCGCGCAAACGAAGGCGACGACATTTCGGGGTGCGATGCCGGCGAAGGTGTCGCTCAGGCTTCGCGCCATCGTCACGGCGGGATTGGCGAACGAGGTCGAGGCCGTGAACCAATAGGCCGCGCCGATATAGAGGCCAACGGCAGGCGCGGTTGCCTGTGGCGCGGCCGCGGTGCAACCGAGGATCGTCAGCAGCAGGCCGAAGGTGGCAACGGCCTCGGCGACCCACTGGCCGGTGCCGGAACGCGCGGTGGCGGAAACCTGCAAGAGCGGCAGCTCGAACATGAGATGCGCGATCCAGACGCCAGCAATGCCGCCAACGATCTGGCAGAGGACGTAAGCGCCAGCCTCGCGCCAGGGGATTTCGCCGCGCCAGGCGATCGCCGCGCTCACCGCCGGATTGAAATGAGCCCCCGAAACCGGGCCGAAGATCAAAATCAGAACCACAAGGATCGCGCCGGTCGCGAGGCTGTTGGCGAGCAGCGCCAGTGCCACGTTGCCCCCAGCCAGCCGGACACCCATCACACCGGAGCCGATGACGGTCGCCAGCAGCAGCGCCGTGCCGAGGGCCTCCGCAGCAAGGCGCGCTGCCGGCGAGGGAGAAGGCATTGCGGTTCCCGCTCAGGCGACCTTGGGATCGCGCGCGGTCGATCCATCGCTGCGGCCGATCTCGTGCAGCTTGGCCGAAAGCGCGATTCTCGAAAGGCTGGCGATGGGGAGGCTGATGAAGATGCCGATGCGGTTCTTCAAGTATCGGAACGAGGTCTGGAACGCCGTCTCCTTCTGAATCACGGTGCCTTCGACGACCGCCGGATCCTCGATGCCCCAATGCGCCGTCATCGGTTGGCCGGGCCACAGGGGACAGGTCTCTCCGGCGGCGTTGTCGCAAACCGTGATGACGAAATCCATGCGCGGCGCGCCGGCGACCGCAAACGCTTCCCAACTTTTCGAGGACAGCCCCTCGGGCGGATACCCGTTCCTTTCGAGAACTAGGAGAGCGAAGGGATTGACCGTACCCCTAGGTTGGCTGCCGGCGGAGTACGCCTTGAATCGGCCGGCGCCGTCTTTATTGAGGATGGCCTCCGCCATGATCGAGCGCGCGGAATTGCCGGTGCAGAGAAAGAGGACGTTGAAGACCGGGTCCATCTGCTCGTGTTCCTAGGATGCGCAGCATTGAGCTTGCGGCGTCTCCGCGGCGGCCTTGGGCGTGCAACCGCACGCGGATGGGGCCGGTTCAACGCGCGCGCTCTCCACATTCGACGGTCTCGGCTTGCCGTAGGTGGTGGCCTCGCCGGTGGTCAGGAAGGTCTCCCAGGAGATGCCGGCCGGGTCGTTCACCCAGGACTTCTCCGACCGCGCATAGCAGCAGGTGGTCTTGCCTTCTTCGAACACGGGCCGGCCGGCCTTTTCCAGCCGGTCGTAGACCTCTGCCAGCTCGCTTTGATCTTCCACCTGAATGCCGAGATGGCTGAGGCCAGCCTCATGGCCACGCATCGAGATGGCGAAGTTGACGCGAGGGTCTTCCAGCATCCACTTGGCATAGTCCGGCTTCGTCACCGTCGGCTCGGCAGCGAACAGCGTCGAGTAGAAGCCGATCGCCTGTTGGAGATCGTCAACGGCCACGTGGACATGCAAGCGCTTCATCACACGGTCTCCTTGCGTTTGCGGGATTGCTTCGCCGGCTTGCAGACAGGGGTCTCGCACTGATCGGGCTGTCCTCCGCAGCAGTTTTCTGTGAGATAACCGAGCAGGTTGTTCATGGTCTCGTATCGAACCGCGTAGATCAGCGAGCGGCCCTGGCGCGCAACGCTCACCAGTCCAGCATGGCGCAGGCGGTCGAAATGAAAGGACAGGCTGTTGGGCGCGATCCCGAGCGCGGCTGCAACTTCTCCAGCCGCCATTCCTCGTGGCCCCGCCTGCACCAGCAGGCGATGGACCTCGAGCCGATTTTCCTGCGCGAGCGCGGCAAGCGCCGCCACGGCGTCCAATTTGTCCATATTTCAGCGAATATTGAAATGATGTATCTTTGTCAAGTGTCGCCTTATGGAGCCCCAGGAAGAAGCGAGGAAATGCAGTGATGGCCGCCAGGCAGGATTGGGGCGCATGCGTCTGAGCGGTCGTGCCCTGGTCGCCGCCATGTGCGCGGGTCAGGTTGGCAACCTCCTGCCGCACGTGGTCGTGCCGGCCGTCATGCCGCAGCACCTCATGCCGCTGTGGCAACTGAGTGGGAGCGAGGCCGGGTTGATGGCGAGCTCCTACGCGCTGGGCTACATGCTCGCCGTTCCCATTTTGACGACGCTCACCGATCGCATCGACGCGAGGCTCATCCTGTTTGGCGGCTCGGCTGTGAGCGGGCTCGCGACGATTGCCTTCGGCGTTCTCGCCGACGGCTTGCTGTCGGCGGCCCTCCTGTGGGCACTCGCGGGAGCCGGCTTTGCCGGCGCCTATATGCCGGGGCTCAAGGCACTGGCCGACCGGCTGGGGCCTGGCGATATTTCGCGCAGCGTCACGCTCTATACGGCATGCTTTTCTCTCGGCGTCGGTCTCTCGTTCCTGGTGTCGCAGCTGACGGCTGAGCACTTTGGATGGCGCACCGCCTTCTATGTGGCCGGATTGGGACCGCTGGCAATGATCGCCGCCTGTCTGGGCCTGGCACCCGTAAAGCCGAAGCCTGCACAAGCGGCGCTCCTGAATTTCGGGCCGGTCCTGCGCAATCGCCCAGCCATGGGCTACATCCTCGGCTATGGCGCCCATTGTTTCGAGCTCTACGCCATTCGCACCTGGATCGTTGCCTTCTGGACCTTCGTCGTCGCGCGCAACGGCGGCTCGGCGGTCCTGGAGCCCGTCACGGTCAGTGTCATCACCGCGGTCCTCGCCATGCCGGCCAGCGTTCTCGGCAATGAGATGGCCATGCGATTTGGCCGTCGCGCCGTGATCGTGACGGTGATGATCGTATCGGGAGCCGTCGCATTCGCCATCGGCTCGATAACGTCCTGGGCCGCACCAGAGCTGATGCTGGGTCTGGTTATTCTTTACGCCGTGACAGTGCCGGCCGACTCCGGCGCATTGACCTCGGGCATGACCGCAAGCGCCAATCCCGCCTATCGCGGAGCCACCATGGCCATGCATTCCACCGTGGGCTTCGGGCTGTCGGCGGCCGGCGGCTGGGCGATTGGTGTCGCGCTGGACGCCGGCGGGGGACCGACCAGCGATATCGGCTGGCTCACGGCGTTCGCCGTCATGGCCCTCAGCGCCTTCCTGGGCCCCTTGGCGCTGCGGTGGTCGGCGCGCGGTGGCGACAGCGAGGTTGCCAAGATCAATTGAACCGCGCTGCCGAACCGCATGCGCTTTGGCGGTGGCGGCCTCGGCGGCCCGTGCTAAGTAACGGCTCGCAACGCAAACACCCGGGAGAGCGCCCATGACCCTCAAGCGGCACGAGCCGTCGAAGATCTATTCCAAGGTCGTCGAGGCCAATGGCTTCGTCTTCACCGCCGGCATCGTCGCCGAGGACGTGAAGCAGGACGCCAAGGGCCAGACGCAGCAGATCCTCAAAGAGATCGACCGCCTGTTGAAGCTCGGCGGTACGGACAAGACCAAGCTCGTCTCCGCCACCATCTGGGTGACGGACATCCGCCTGCGTGAAACCATGAACGAGGCCTGGATCGCTTGGACGGGCGGCGAGAACCTGCCAGGGCGCGCCTGCATCGAGGCCAAGCTCGCCGATCCGCGCATGCTGGTGGAGATCGCCGTCGTCGCGGCAAAGTGAGGCGGGGCCAGCTCGTGCCTAATTCCTGACTTTGAGGCGAAGCATTTTGCGACTGTGACGCAAAAGCTGCGAGGGGGGAAAATTTGCCCTCTGCGACGCTGCGCCAATCGCTCCCTGCGGCGGAATCGTGCAGCGTTTTCGCTGCATCATGATCGGCCGGTTGCAACGGGGGTCGCCAACCATGAGAAACGTCTTTGTGTGCGCCGGTGCGTTGGCGTTGGCGCTGGCGTGCGTGGTCGTGCCCGGCACCGGCGCTCGGGCCGAAGACACCGGCCTGGCGGGGATGCACGGCTGGGTGAGGGTCGGCGGCAGGACCTGCATGGCCGATCACTACCACGACGGCAGCGGCACCGGCCGAACGAGGGCGTCGGCGCAGGCGGCTGCCATCCGCGCCTGGGTCGATTTCACGGCGTGGGAATACGGCCGTGCCTGGGGCAGCTATTCGGCGGCCGTAAGCAAGTCCATGAGCTGCTCCGGCGGCGGCAGCAGCTGGAGCTGCTCGACGTCTGCCCGCCCTTGCCGGTACCGCTAGGCTCAGCCGTTCGGCGACGCTCGG
>DATEVP010000316.1:0-6225 GCA_035258465.1 Hyphomicrobiaceae bacterium | reverse complement strand
GCGCATGCGTAGTGTCTTCCTGACTCCCGCGCACCGCGAGTGTCAGCAACAAAAAACGGGACGCGGGTGCCTACCGGGCAACCGCGGAGCCTTGCGGCTCCAGGAGACCCCCTCGCGGGAACCTCCTCGAGGACCCTTGCGGGTCCACAGGGCCTCACGGCCCGGGGGTTGCCTTCCGGCACCCGCGCATCGGCGATTTATGTTCCCTGTCCGCACTTCGGGATCCGCCACTCCCCCGCCGCTCCACACGGCGGGATCGTCATGGGACGCCTTATTCGCTCTACCGAGGCCGTCACAACGCACGACATTGCTGCGGCACGCGCGGCGGCGATCGGACAGGGCCTCCTGGACCTCCACCCCCAACGGGCTTCGATCCAGGCGCCGGCCGCCGCCGCGTCAGGTGTTGGATCCAAACGCCCCGTCAGGGCAGCGGCGAGCGCATGATAGGCACGTGTAGCGCCTGCGGGGATAAGCCCGATGTCGGTAAACTCGTCATTCCCGCGGAGCGTCAGCGGAAGCGGGAATCCAGCCCGGAAGTTCGCGCTCGCGTTTGGTTCCCGCTCAGCGCTACCGCTTGGCGGGAATGACGAACCTGGCTGTGGGTTCGATTTTTTGGATCTCGACGCGAGGCAACCTAGTTTCGCGCTGCCTTCTTGCCGGCCGCCTTCGGCGGCTCGGTCTTGTCGTATTGATGATCCTTGGCCGTGCGCGCCGTCCAAAGCACCAGCTCGGCAACCGCCTTGCCGAACGCCTGGTCGAGCGCGGCAACCGCCGCCTGCACGGTGGTTGCCTGGGCCGGCGCCGCCGCGTGGAAGACCCGCGTGGCAACGATGCGCCCGTTCTTGTCGACGATCTTGCCGGCGATTTCCACTTGCCCCGAGGCCGCCTGCATCTGGAACGTTCGAATGTCGAGCAGGAGCTGAAAATCGGCGTTCAGCCCTTCCAGGTTACGGCCGACCCCGGCCAGCAGATTGGCATCCTCGAAGCTGCGGATGATTTTCAACTGCACGAGCTTGGACAGCGTGTCGCTCCACTGCGCGTCGGCGAAGGCCGAGGTGGCGCCGTCCGCCGACCTGGTTTGGATGCGGTCCGTGTCGAGCGTGGCGGCAGCCGTCGGGTCGGGGATCACGAGCTGTGCGGCGACGGCGTCGCTCGGGGCTGCAGCGACACGCGGGACGGTCAGGTCGTAGCCCAGCGTGCGAGCCCTGGCCGCCGCTCCGCCTGTCATGCGCTCCAGGCCGGCCACGATCCCGTCCAGGCGGTCGGAATTGCGGGCAAGCGCGCCCGAGAACGTGTCGAGGTTGGCGATCGTGCTGCGCAGCGGCTGCGCATTTTCGAGGAGGACGCCGTCCAGTCGGCGCAGCACATCGCGTGCGGCCTGCGTCATGCTCTGGCCCGCGGCCGGATCGGCCACGAGCACGGGTGGCTCGCCTTTCGCCGCGACGAGCGGCGATGAGGAGGTGCCCCCGGTCAGCGAGATGACGGGTGACCCCGTCAGGCCTTGGAAGTCGATTCCCACGGCCGTATCGGCGCGCATCGGCGTACTGCGGTCGACGGCGATGGTGGCGTGCACCTGGCGCGGGTCGTCGGCGTTGAGCGCAAGATTGGTCACCTCGCCGACCCGGATGCCGTTGAACAAGACCGCCGATCCTCTGAGCAGGCCGGACACCGGGCCCTCGAACTGCACGCGATAGACGACACGCTGGCGCAGGGCTCCGGCATTGTTGAGCCAGTAGACGAAGACGAAGCCTGCTGCCAGCACGGCAAGCGTGAAGGCCCCGATCTGGACGTAGCGCGCCCGGATTTCCATCGGTCAGGTTCCCATGCCGGAGGGCTCGCGCGCCAGAACGTGCGCGCGCTTGCCTTGAAAGTAGGCGTTCATCCACGGATGCGGCGAACGGAGCATCTCCGCCATCGGCCCCGTGGCGATCACCCGGCCGTCAGCCAAGGCGGCGACGCGGTCGCAGACGGCATTGAGGCTCTCGAGGTCGTGCGTGACCATGAACACCGTGAGCCCGAGCGTCTGCTGCAGCGTCTTGATCAGCTCGTCGAAATCTTCCGCGGCGATCGGGTCCAGGCCCGACGTCGGCTCGTCCAAAAAGACGATCTCGGGATCGAGGGCGAGCGCGCGCGCAAGCGCCACCCGCTTGGTCATGCCGCCGGAGAGCTCGGAGGGAAGCTTGTCGCCGTCGCCGGCATCGAGGCCCACCATCTCGAGCTTGGCCAGCGCCACCTCGCGCAGCAGTCTGCCGGAAAGCCCCAGGTACTCCCGCATCGGAAACTGCACGTTCTGCAGCGCCGTCAGCGAGGAGAACAGCGCCCCCTGCTGAAACAGAATGCCCCAGCGCCGCTCGATCGCGTGGCGTTGCGCATCGCTGGCTCGATCCAGGTCGACGCCCAGCACCTCGATCGAGCCCTGCCGTTTCGGCAACAGGCCGATGATGGTCCGCAGCAGCACCGACTTGCCGCTGCCCGACCCGCCGACAAACCCTAAAATCTCGCCGCGGCGCACCTCGAGCGACACATGGTCCAGCACGATATGGTCGCCGAAGCCGACCACCAGGTCGCGCACGCGGATTGCCGGGCTCTCGATCGCGGCTGCCATGGGCATTTCACATCCCGATCGAGGCGAAGAAGACGGCGAACAGCCCGTCGAGCACGATCACCAGGAAGATCGACTTGACGACGGAGGTGGTGGTCTGGAGTCCGAGCGACTCGGCGCTGCCCTTCACCTTGAGGCCCTCCGAGCAGGCCACGACGCCGATCGCCAGCGCCATGAACGGCGCCTTGATCATGCCGACCTCGAAGTGCTCAACCGAGATGGCTTCCCTCAGCCGCGCAATGAAGATGTCCGGGCTCATGCCGCCATAAGCCCATGCAACGAGCCCGCCGCCGTAGAGGGCCGCCATCGAGCCGAGGAAGGTGAGCAGCGGCAGTGCCAGCACGAGGGCAATGACACGCGGCAGCAGGAGGATTTCCACGGGATCGATGCCCATGGTGCGCAGGGCATCGATCTCCTCGCGCATCTTCATGGAGCCGAGCTCGGCGGTGTAGGAGCTGCCCGACCGGCCCGCGACCATGATCGCCACGATCAGCACGCCGATCTCCCGCAGCACCAGGATGCCGACCATGTCGACCACGTATTCGTCGGCACCGAACTTGCGGAAGTGGAAGAAGCCCTGCTGCGAGATGATGCCGCCGATCAGGAAGGTGATGAGCAGGATGATCGGCACGGCCTGCCAGGCCACCCGGTCGAGGTGATGCACCGCGGAGGTGAGGCGGAAGGCCTGCGGGCGCCGCAGAACCCTGAGCACCGCCTCCGCCAGCGCGCCCAGCATGTTCACGAAATCGACGAGGTCGCGTCCCAGGCCGGCCACGGATCGTCCCGTCGCCTCGAGCGCGAGCACGGCCCCGCTCTCGCCGGCCGGCGTCGCCTGGGGCTTGGCGTTGGTGCCATGCACCTCAGCCAACAGCCCCTCGTACCGGCTCGGCAAGTCGAGCACGCGCATGTCCCGCCCGAGCACCTGCCCCGCGCGCGTCAGGCGCTCGAGAAGCCACGCCCCATAGGTGTCGAAGGCGGCGACGTTGCGCATATCGATGGTCGCGCTGGACGCGGACATGAATTGACGCGAAACGTTCTCGACCAGCGCTTCGAGCTCGGTGGCATGGCTTGCGGTCCAAGATCCTGCCGCGGCGAGCTCCAAGCGCCCGTCGCGCACGATGCCGGTCAGGTGGGGCGTTTGGGTCAAAGCGTTCTCGGCTGTCGGCGGTCGCGGCCTCGATGTTCCAGACCTTCGGCACATGATCCGTTTTCGACGGGGAGGCCCTTGATCTCCATCAATCGGCAAACCAGCGCAAGGAAGAACCGCGGTTGGTGCTCGAGAGCGCTGGCGTCGGTACATCGACCGATGTCGATCCGACGGGTTTGCTTTCGCGCCGGCGTCCCATGTGGTAGACGCGGCATCGAATGCAGCACGTTGCGTCGCTCCACGCGCGCGTGATAGCACCGGAGGCTGGCAAGATGAAGGCGTTGGCGGCGATGCGGTCGAAGAGGCTCGTTGCGAGCGCGGTGATCGCAATCGCGGCTGTGTGCGGGATCGCCGTCGCCAGCCCGGTTTCGGCGCAGTCGAATAGAGGGGATGCAAAGCGGGGGCTCGAGCTGGCGGAGAGACTCTGCACCGGCTGTCATATCGTTGCGCCCAATTCGACCAAGACCGCCAACCCCGATGTGCCGAGCTTTCCCTCGATTGCGCGCCGGACCGGCACGACGGCCGAGCGTCTCGCCGGCCGCATCATCATTCCGCATCCGGCCATGCCGAACATGCAGCTGACCGTCGCGGAGATTCGCGACGTCGTCGCCTACATTCTCACTTTGAAGCCCGCGCGTTGAGGCGGGCGCCTATTTCTTCGATGATCCTTTGGGCGCCGCAGTGCGCCGCTGGGGCTTGGCCGCGCGCGCCGGCTTCTCCGGCAGCACATCGCGCAAGTGGCGGCGCAGCTGGCTTTGCGGCGTCTTGACGAGGTCCTGCGCAAGCTCACCGATGACGCGCGCCCGCACGCCCTTCGGCAGGGCTTCGCGCAGATCGCCCAACGTCACGGGCGGCGCCACCAGAACGAGGCGCTCGTAGCACTTCTGCGCAAGCTTGGACTTGAGGATGCCGGCAAGCCGTTCCGCCGACGCGCGCTTGAGTTCGCGATGGGGATCGCTGCGTTCCGTCTTGGCGTGGCGGGCGTGGCCTTGCGACTCGATGCTGCGCACCAGCCGATCGGTCACGATTTCGCGCGTCGGCGGCAGGCGCGTGGCGAACCCAACCCCGTTCACGGGCTCGAGCTTGGGATTGTCGGCTGTATGCTCGAACACCTTGGCGTGGGCACCGTCGGCGATCACGATCCATGTCCGGTCGGGTTTCATGTCTGTCTGCTCCCAATTGTGCACCTCTATGATCGCCCCGATCCCGACCCCCGCATTGTCGCAGGTCAATGGCGGGCGGACGGCGCGGTCAGGTGGGAGGTTAGGCGCGCTTGCGAGCCTCTCTGCTCGCCTTGATTGCCTCGCGCTGCTTCCGAACGCCGTCTTTGAACGGCGGGCGTGAGAGGGCCTTAGCGAGAGCGGTCTTGGCTCGCTTGAGGGCAGCTTCGTTCTCGTCAGCTCCGCGACGTTTGATTTTTGAGCTCATGGCCGCGTGGCAGTCGTTGACGGTGGTTGTTCGGTGGCGCGAACGAACGTCCAGGTGTGATGACCCCGGCGCTCCTTTGCGCTTGCTGTGTAGCGGTTCTCGATGAATATTTGCGTTATTCGGTCGTACTTCACAAGGGCTGTGCCTGGTAGGTCGCGGGTGAAGGTGCGCATGGTTACGCTCTCCGGCTGGTAAACCTGGAGGAGGGCGGAGGTGCACCGAAGTAGTGCCTCAAGTACGCGGACGCGATCCTGGCTCGGGATGATGACTGCAACTTCGCGGGCATCCCAACAGTCTGTTGTTGTGCCGTCTGGAGGGATGCAGATTAGGCAGAAGGAATACTCCGTGATACCGCCTGGCGCGGTGTCGAAACCTATGTAGAGTTGGTATAGCGTCTCGTCCGCGTCATCATAACCTGCGGGTAGAAAGATCGAGCGTTGGTTTGGCTGTACGTCGGCCGCCGCACACACCCGGCCCAGCTCCTTACCGGTTGATTTCCCTCGGCTTCTCCCCAATGTAGTAAGCAAAGGAGAGCCACCATGCTCGACCAAGTCACCCCCAAGGGCCGCATCCTCGCGGCGGCGCTGGAATGCGCGGGCAAGAAGAGCTGGGCGGACGTCACCCTGCTCGACATCGCCGAAGCCGCCACGCTGCCCCTGCATGAGCTGCGAGGCCTGTTCGTCAGCAAGACCGACATCATTGCCGCGCTCCTGCGCGCCGTCGACGACGAGGTGTTGAGCAAGGCGCCGGCGCGGAGCGAGGGTCAGGAGAAGCGCGACCGGCTGTTCGACATCGTCATGACGCGCTTCGACGTGCTCGGGCCCTACAAGGCCGCCCTCAAGTCGATTCATGCCTCGGGCGGCGCCGACTTCGCTCTCGCCGTGCCCTACCTCTCCTCGCAGCACTGGATGCTGCAGGCGGCGGGCATCGGCACCGACGGCGCGGTGGGGGCGCTGCGCGTCACCGGCCTGGCGGTCGTCTACGCATCCGTGTTCAGGGTCTGGCTCGACGACGACGATCCGGGGCATGCGCGCACCATGGCCGCGCT
>DATEVP010000315.1:0-2247 GCA_035258465.1 Hyphomicrobiaceae bacterium | reverse complement strand
GAAGGCTTCATGCTTGCTCAGGAAGCGCAACATGTGTGAATCCCGTAGCCGCAAGGGGGAGGGGAGAGCGCAAGCCGCACGCGAGTCGTTCTCCAACGATAGTAAGTCTAGTGCCATGTCGAACACGCCCAACACCGAGCGAAAAACGCTGATCCTGACCGGGGCCTCGCGCGGCATCGGCCACGCCACCGTCAAGCGCTTCGCCTCGGCCGGATGGCGTGTGATCACCTGCTCGCGGCACGCCTTTCCGGAGAACTGCCCCTGGGAGATGGGGCCGGAGGACCACATCCAGGTCGATCTCGCCGATCCCGACGATACGCTGCGCGCGATCGGCGAAATGCGCGAGCGGCTGAAGGAGCAGGACTCGCGCCTCAATGCGCTGGTCAGCAACGCGGCGATCTCGCCCAAGGGCGAGGGCGGCGCCCGGCTCGGCGCCATCGACACGCGGCTGGAGGACTGGCAGCACGTGTTCCAGGTGAACTTCTTCGCCCCGATCATGCTGGCGCGCGGGCTGATCGCGGAGCTGGAGCGCGCCAAGGGCGCGGTGGTGAACGTGACCTCCATCGCCGGCGGCCGCGTGCACCCGTTCGCCGGCGCGGCCTACGCCACCTCCAAAGCCGCGCTCGCCGGCCTCACGCGCGAGATGGCCAAGGACTTCGGCCGCCGCGGCATCCGCGTCAACGCCATTTCGCCCGGCGAGATCGACACGGCCATCCTGTCGCCCGGCACCGACCGGATCGTCGAGGAGCAGATCCCGCTCGGCCGGCTGGGCGAGCCGGAGGAGGTAGCCAAGGCCATCTATTTCCTGTGCACCGACCAGTCGAGCTACATCAACGGCGCCGAGCTGCACATCAACGGCGGCCAGCACGTGTGAGCCGCACCAGGGCGGCGAGTATCGTTGCCGACGCAGCCACACGTCTGGGTTGCGCATGGTCGAGCGCGCTCCTATATCCGAAGGCCGGACTGCTCGCTCGACCGGAGCCGCATGGACACGCGCGACATCCCTGAATTGATGACGGTGAGGGAGGTGGCGGACTATCTGCGCGTCCGCGAGCGCACGGTCTACGAGCTGGTCCGCACCCAGCGCGTGCCGAGCTGCAAGCTCTCCGGCAAGCTGCTGTTCCCGAAACGGCTGATCGATCTCTGGATCGCCCAGTCCGCCGACTATCCGCACGCCGCGACGCATCTGACAGCCCCGCCGCCCGTGATCGCCGGCAGCCACGATCCCCTCCTCGACTGGAGCGTGCGCGAATCCAACTGCGAGCTGGCCTTGCTGATCGGCGGCAGCACCGACGGCATGCAGCGGCTGCTTGCCGGGCAGGCCGTCGCCTGCGCCTTGCACCTGGTCGACCCCGCCACCGGCCAATACGACGCCAGCCTGCTCGGCAAGAGCCTGCCGGGCATCGACTTCGTCGTGATCGAATGGGCGCGGCGCCGGCAGGGCCTGATCGTGGCCCAGGGCAATCCCGAAAAGATCAAGTCGGTCGCCGACCTGCGCAAGCGCGGCGCCCGCGTGGCGCTGCGGCAGGAGGGATCGGGCAGCGCGCTGCTATTCTCCAAGCTCGTCGCCGACGCGGGGCTGGCGGCCGATGAACTGAAGACCGCGGACCGGCCGGTGCGCAGCGAGACCGACATCGCCGTCATGGTGCGGGAAGGCAAGGCCGACGCGGGCCTCGCCATCGAGGCCGTTGCCAAGGAGCAGGGCCTCGACTTCGTGCCCCTGCAATGGGAGCGCTTCGATCTCGTCGTGCGCCGCGCGGAATACTTCGAGGCGCCGCTGCAGCGCCTGTTTGCCTTCACGCGCACGCCGCCCTTCCGCGACCGCGCCGCCGCGCTCGGCGGCTACGACGTGGCCAACACCGGCGCCGTCGTCTTCAACGCCCGCCGCTGAACCAGAAATTCTCCGCGTTGAGTTAGTAACGGGAATCAATAGAACGTGAACCGTGAGGCACATGCCGCCCGGGTTCCCCTCCCCCTTGCGGGGAGGGGTTAGTTGCCATGGGCGACTGCGCACCCGGAGGGATGAAACGCTCGATGCCTTCGTTGATTTTGCTGGATTTTCCTGCATCGAGTTTCTGGGTAGGGGTGGGGGAAAAGTGCAGGGGCGACCTATGTTCTTAAGCCCGTCCTCGGCCCACAAAGGAGGGGCGCGTGCGACCCGCACGCGACTCGGCGTTCAGCGAAAGTCGATACTAAAGTTGCGGCGGGCGGCCATGGGCGATCTTGAAACAGCGCGATGACCGCCCT
>DATEVP010000314.1:0-6278 GCA_035258465.1 Hyphomicrobiaceae bacterium | reverse complement strand
TTGTCGTGCACGCTCCGGCCGGCGAACACGCTGGTCTTCTGGAAGGTGCGCACCACGCCCAGAGCCGCAATCTGATTGGGCCTCAAACGATCGAGTTTCGTGCCGCGGTAGACGATGGCGCCGGCCGCCGGCTCGATGTAGCCGGTGATGGCATTGAAGGCCGTCGTCTTGCCGGCACCGTTCGGACCGATCAGCGACAGCACCTCGCCTTGCCGGACCTCGAACGTCATGCGGTCGACGGCGATGAGCCCGCCGAAGCGGATGGTGAGCCCGTCGACCGTCAGCTCGGCGGCGTGCCCGTTCATCCGGCGGCCTCGGTGGTGACGGCAGGTTCGGTTGGCTTGTCATGGCGGCGCTGCCACCAGTCTCGCACCGCCGGCACGATGCCCTCGGGCAGAAAATAGACGACGAGAATCATGAGCACGCCGTAGACCACCCATTGCACCTCGGGCGCAATCTGGAGGCCGCGCAGAAGTTCGGGGAGCAGGCCAAAGATCAGGCCGCCGACAATCGGCCCCGCCAGCGTGCCCTTGCCGCCGCTGATCACCATGATGACCATCGTCACGGTGTAGATGAACAGGAACACGTCGGGGTCGACGATGCGCACGTAATGCGCGTAAAGCGCGCCCGCCGCACCGGCCATGGCAGCAGAGACGATGGTGGCGAGGACCAGATATTGCGTGACGTCGACGCCGACCGAGGTGGCGAGGGGCTCGTTCTCCCGGAGCGCGATCATTGCGCGGCCGGCGCGCGAGGAGACGAGCCGGCGGATCAGCACATAGGACAGCACGGCGACCACCAGCACGAGATAGTAGTTCGCCGGCTTGCGCAGGAACGAGAGCTCGAACAGGCCGGGGATGCCGAGCCGCAGCGGCGGGATGTTGTTGAGCGCCATCGGCCCCTGCGTCAGCTCGACCCAGTTGAGCGCCACCAGCCGGACCACCTCGGCGAAACTCACCGAGACGATGACAAAGTAGGCACCGCGCACCTTGAAGGAGATGCGGCCGATCGCCCAGCCGCACAGGCCCGCCACGACGATGCCGCACAGCATGGCGAGCCACACGGGCTTGGGCTGGAGGCTCACCAGCCAATCGGGCAGCAGATGCACCTCGAAGCCCAGCGAAACGAGGCTCGAGGTGTAGGCGCCGATGCCGAAAAAGGCGACGTGGCCGAGGCTCAGCTGGCCCGTGTAGCCGAGCAGCAGATTGAGGCTCATGGCGGCGATGATGAAGATGCCCGTGACGATGAGCATGTGGAGCACGTAAAGGTCCCCGATCCACTGGGGGATGGAGATCAGAAAGGCGAGCCAGGCGATAATGAGCGCGCGCCTCAACCGATCCGCTCCTTCTGCGCGAACAGCCCCGTCGGCTTGACGATGAGGATGGCGATGATGAGCAGGAAGCCCATGCCGTCGCGAAACCCGGAGGAGATGTAGCCGGCGCCCAGCTCTTCCATCAGCGCGAGAATGAATCCGCCGATGGTGGCGCCGGGAATGCTGCCGAGGCCCCCCAGGATGACGATAGCAAAGGCCTTGAGGGAGGCGAGATCGCCCATGGTCGGATAGACGACGAACACGGGGCCCAGCAGCGCGCCGGCCGCCGCGGCGAGCCCCGAGCCCAAGGCAAAGGTCGCGGTGTGGATGGTGTTGATCTCGACGCCCATGAGCGCGGCTGTCTCGCGGTCCTGGAAGGTGGCGCGCATGGCCTTGCCGAGCTTGGTGCGGTTGATGAGCGCGTAGGCGGCGGCGATCAGGGCGAGCGCGACAGCGAACACGAACAGCCGGTTCCAGGACACCGATACGGGGCCAAGCACCAGCGGCTCCGAGGGAAAAGGCGAATTGATCGACTTGGCCACGCCCGACCAGGTCAGCTGCTCGAGGTTCTGCAGCGCGATCCAGGCGCCGATCATCACCAGCATGGTGGTGTCGATGTCGGCGCCTCGCAGCCGCCGCAACAGCGTGAACTCGATGGCAGCGCCCAGCGCGATGCCGAGCAATACCGCCAGCGGCAAGGCGAGAAAAAAGTTCACGCCGGCAGTCATCACCCACATGAACATCATGTAGGCGCCGAAGCTGTAGAGCTCGCCGTGGGTGAAGTTCACCACCCGCATGATGCCGAAGATCAGCGTGAGCCCGATGCCCAGCAATGCATATGTGCCGCCCAGGATCAGCGCATTCAACGCATGCTGGAGGAGCTGATCCATACGGGCTAGTGCTCCAACCGAACGCCTTCATCCTCGCAGCGTCTCCGCTCGAGGGTATGCGGGTAGAAGAGGAGAGGGGCGTCCAGTGCCCGCCGACCTCCGGTATAGGAATGGGCTCCAGACGCCCAACTCGCCACGATCCGGACCCAACTGTAGCGCTCCGCCGGTCTAGCGGCCGACCAAGCCAGGCGATCGGATGCGACCCCCGGATCGCAGGCTGAGACGGCACCCCCGGAAGGCACCGCCTCGTGACCCGAGGCAAACGGCACTATGCCATGCCCGGATTTAGCGGGGATAAGTCGGATCACGGTTAACGCCGGGCGCCGCCGCCACCTCGCCAACATGCTCCCAACAATCGTCAACATCGCTCGACGCCAGGCGCAACATCGGCTCAACAACGTCGCAACAACATCGACGCCACCAACATCGGCTCCGCGAGAAGGGTCAGACCCTGCGGGTCTGACCCTATGGCTTCTCCCCCCGCGCTGGCGGCACGTATGGAGAAGTGTACGCAGCGCGGGCAGAGGGAATGGCTCCGGCGCTATTGCTTCACCACCTTGCCGCCCTCGATCTTGACCAGGTACACGCTCGGCACGTTCTGCGCGCTCTCCTTGCCGGCGGGTCCCTGCTTGATGAAGGCGATGTCGCCGTTGATGCCCTTCACCTTGACGTTCCAAAGCGCCTTGGCGATCGCCTCCGGCTCTGCCTTGCCGGCGGCCTTGATGCCCTCGACGATGACGTGCAGGCCGTCCCAGCCGCGGAAGCCTTCGGTCAATCCGCCGACGTTGTGCTTCTTCTCGTTCCAGATCGCCACGAACTTCTTGGCGATGTCGGGGTTCTTCACGGCCTCGGGGAACCACGGCGTGAAGAACACCAGGTGGTAGGACCCGTTGGCGGCGTCTCCGGCCTGCGCGATCAGCTGATCGGGCGAAACGGAGCCGCCGGTCGTGATGATGCGGGCCGTGACCTGCTGGTCCTTGGCCTGCTTCAGGATCAGCGTCGCCTGCTCGACCGCGGTCGTGACGAACAGCGTGTCGCTGCCGGTGGCCTTGATCTTGGCGAGCTGGGCGGAGAAGTCGGTGGCTTTCGGGTCCATGGTTTCCATGGTGCCGATCTGCACCCCTTCCTTCTTCGCCATCTCGGAGAATTCCTTGGAGGCCCCGAGGCCGAAGTCGTTGTTGGTGGCGAGGAAGTCGGCCTTCTTGATGCCCATCTTCTTGACCAGCGGCGTGAAGGCCCTGGCCTCCATCTCCGAGGTCGGGCTGATGCGGAAGATGTAGGGGTTGCCGGAGGTGGTGATCTTGCCGGAGGAGGAGGTCTCGACCAGCATCGGCACCTTGTACTCCTCGAGCTTCGGCATGACGGCCAGCGTCAGCGTCGAGCTCCACGCGCCCATCATCACCGGCACCTTGTCGCGCACGATCAGCTTCTCGGCGGTGGCGACGGCCTCGGTCGGGTTCGACTTGTTGTCCTCGATGATGAGCTGGATTTTCTTGCCGAGCACGCCGCCGGCCTTGTTGATCTCCTCCTCGGCGATCTTGGCGCCCTGGGCCACGTAGTTGCCGCTAGCCGCAAACGCGCCGGTCAGCGGCTGCGTGACGCCGATCTTGATGGTGTCCTGGGCCTGCGCGGCGCCGGCCAGGAGCATGGCTCCAAGCATGGCGGTCAGGCTTTTCAGAGTACGCGCGGTCATTGAAGTCTCCCTTTGCTGAGACGAGGCGATAGAGCGGGGACGCGCCCCCTTGTTCGCGTGAAAGCTGTCATCACGGCCGAGCCTAAGTTGAGGACCCGATGCCTGACAAGCCGCGGGCGCTGCGGCTCTTGCGCAGGACCAATTCACTTCGCCCCCTTTTTGAGCCGGGGGATGACTTGCTGGGCAACGGCCTCCACCTGCTCCTTTTCGTACTTGTAGGGGACGAAAATGATGCGGTCGACACCGGCCTCAATGTGCGGCTGCAGCTGCTCGATGCACTCCTCGACCGTCCCCATGATGGCGCTCTCCATGGTCGATTCCGACCAGGAGGCGTAGTCCCACTCGGTCTGCAGCCAGTGCTTCATGGGCGCCTCGATCTTGGCGCGCTCACCGATGCAGATGGGAAGCTGGTTGGTGGAGATCAGCTCGTCGGGATTGCGGCCTGCCTCCTCGGCGAACCCGCGAACGCGCTGCCAGGTGCGCGCGAAGCTCTCCGCCGTGTAGTAGTAGGTGAGCCAGCCGTCGCCCTTGGTAGCCGCACGCTTCAGGACGGCATCGACGTAGCCGCCGATCAGGATCGGCGGGCGCGGCTTCTGCACGGGCTTGGGATAGAGCACGGCGCCGCGCAGCTTGTAGGGTGGATAGTCGCCGTCGACTTTTTCCTCCGTCCAGAGCCGATTGATGATCTCCAGGCTCTGCTCCATGATCTTGCCGCGCTGGTGGAAATCGACGCCCATGGAGTCGAATTCGCGCTTGTACCAGCCGACCGCCGCACCGACCACGAGCCGGCCGTTGGAGACATGATCGATGGTGGCGAGCTCCTTGGCGAGGATCACGGGATTGCGCATGGGCATCACCAGGATGCCGGTGCCGACCTTGATCTTGGAGGTGCGCGCCGCCACGGCGGTGAGGATGGTCAGAGCCTCGTGGATCGGGAAGTTGGGCTCGACGCCGAGCAGGATGTGATCCCAGGCCCACAGCGACTCGTAGCCCAGCTCCTCCATGCGCACGCCGTAGTCGATCAGCTCGCGCGCGCTCGGCATCTCCGGGTACTTGGTGAAGTTGCGCATGGCGATGCCGAATACGGTCTGCTTCTTGGCCATTGGTACTCCTTCCGTCAAACACGATTCGGACATGTCCCCTCTCCCCGCTTGCGGGGAGAGGGTTAGGGTGAGGGGCAGCCACATTCGCCGACTCGGCGTGCGCCTCTGCCCCTCACCCCGACCCTCTCCCCATGCGAAGAGGCATGGGGAGAGGGAGATTGCTAACGCCGTATAGAGCCGCTCGGGGTCGAGCTCGCGCAGGACCTCGAGCTCGTCCTGGCGCGGCGGCTCGGCCACCTCGACGCTCTTGTCGAAGCGCAACTCGAACCCCGTATTGTCCTGCACCTGGTCCCGCGTCACGCCCTGCTGCAGCGCCAGCACCTTCATCTCGCGCGTGTCCTCGTCGAAACCCATGATCGCCAAGTCGGTGACGACGCGCCACATGCCCCCCTGCGGCAGGCCAGCTTGCGCGCGCGAGCGCCCGCCCTCGATCCAGCCCGGCGAGGTGATGAAATCGACCTTGGGCACGAAGCGGCGCTTCTCGTGCTTCATGGCCACGATCATGTCGGTGAGCGAGGAGATGTCGTTGCCCCCGCCGGTGCCCGGCAGCCTGATTTTCGGGTTGGCGGCGTCGCCGATGAACGACGAGTTGAGGTTGCCGAAACGGTCGATCTGCGCCCCGCCCATGAAGCCCACGTCGACATAGCCGCGCTGCAGCAACAGCAACACGTCGGTGATGGGCAGCACCATGTTGGCCCGCCGCGTGCAGCGCTGCTCGTTGGTGGATGGCGGCAGCTCGCCCGGCACGATGAAGGGACCGATCGTGCCGCCCTCGAACAGGATGGTCAGGTGCGGGGCGAAATTGCGCTGCGCGAGCGTGGCGGCGAGCAGCGGGATGCCCACGCCGGCGAACACGATCTGCCCATCCTTGAGGAGCCGCGAGGCCGCGACCGCCAGCAGCTCGGACGCCGTGTAGGCCGATGCGGAAGCCTGGTGCCTAGTCATTGTGCACGCTCCGGCCGCGGCGGCACGCATCGAGCACGGCATCCATGCCGATCTTGCCCAGATAGTCGGACCAGGACTTCGGCCCGTAGTAGTATTCCTCCAGATACTGCTGCGAGCCCTTGACCGGATCTTTGCCGATGCGTTCGGCATAATGGTCGAGGTGCGAGAAAAACGGCTCGTAGATGCCGTAGCACTCGTGCGGCGCGCAGCCGATCGGCGCCTCCACCACCGCCTCCACCGCAAAGAAGGGAATGCGTGTGCGATCGGGCGTGCGGCGGATCTGGTCGTTGGAGACGATGCGTTCCGTCGTCAGGATCACCCGGTTGGCCGCCATC
>DATEVP010000313.1:0-25980 GCA_035258465.1 Hyphomicrobiaceae bacterium | reverse complement strand
GGCGGCGGGTCGCTGATCAATGCCGGCGTGGCGCTGCGCCCCGACCCGCGCGTGTTCCGCGATTCCGTCTGGCCCGGCCAGATCGCCCAGGACGGGCTCATCGATGAAGGCTTCGCGCGGGCGGCGCGCTGGGTGCGTCCGGCGCGCGATCCGGCAGCCGCCACCTGGGCCAAGTACAAGGCGCTGGAGGGTGCCGGCCGGGCTCTCGGCCAGGGGCCGGTGGCGGCGCCGGTGGTCGTGAGCTTCGAGGACTGCGTCAATCCTGCCGGCATCGCCCAGCCCGCCTGCACGCGTTGCGGCGACTGCTGCGGGGGCTGCAACGTCGGGGCGAAGAACACGGTCGCGCTCACATATCTGCCGGACGCCGTGCGCCACGGCGCGGACATCTTCACGCATGCGCGCGTGCGCCACTTGAGCCGAAGCGGCGACGGGCGGTGGCAGGTGCATTTCGAGCGGCTGGCCGGGGCCGGCGCCGACGGGCCCTCATCCGTGGCGGCCGACATGGTGGTGCTGGCCGCCGGTACGCTGGGTTCGACCGAGATCCTGCTGCGCTCGCGCGAGCAGGGGCTGGCGCTGTCGGACCGGCTCGGTGCGCGCTTCTCGGCCAACGGCGACATCATTGCCTTCGGCTACGGCGCCAAGATCCCGGTCAACGCCATCGGCGTCGGGCATCCGCCGAAGGTGGCCGATATCGAGGTGGGTGCCTGCGTCTCCGGCCAGATCGAGATCGTCGACGCGACCGATGTAGCAAAGAGCCTCACCATCCAGGAAGGCGTGCTGCCTTCGGCGCTGGCCCCGATCCTGCCCGTGCTGTTCATCCCCAACGGCCGCCTGCTCGGCGCGCTGAAGAGCCTGATCGCCGGCGTCTACAAGGGCCCGTTCGCGGGGCTGCAGACGTTCTTTGCCGTGTCGCACGACAGCGCCTCGGGGCGGCTGGTGCTGGAGGACGACCGCCTCGCGCTGTCCTGGCCCGGCGCCAAGGACGAGCCGGTGTACCAGCGTCTCGATGCGGCGCTCGAGGCGCTGGCGCGGGGTGCCGGCGGCAGCTACGTCAAGAACCCGCTCGCCGGCACCATGATGGGGCAGCAGCCGGCGACCGCGCATCCGCTCGGCGGCTGCGGCATGGGCGCTGAGCGGGGGCAAGGCGTCGTAAACCACAAGTGCCAGATATTCGATGGGCGGGCGGGCGCCGGCTCGGCAGACGTGCACGAGGGGCTCTACGTGATGGACGGCGCCATCATGCCGCGCTCGCTCGGCGTCAACCCGCTGCTCACCATCACCGCGCTCGCCGAGCGTGCCATGCTGCACGTCGCGCGCGACCGTGGCCTCAGGTTCGATGCGGAGCCCCGGCATGGCGCGGCGCCTGTTTCGGTGCATGCGCCCGGGGCGGTGCGCGAGGCTATGGGGTCAGACCCCTCGCGATCGCATCTCGCTTGAAGCACGTCGGAGGCGATGGGTCTGATCCCGTCACGCACCCGTCACGGCATCGGCAGCGCCTCGTGCTCCTTGAGCACGCGGCCGCCCTCGGTGTCCGACTCGATCAGCTTGACGCGATAGCCCCACAGCTGCGCCAGGTACTGCAGCGTGCGCTCGGCCTCGGTCTTGTCCAGCAGCACGCCGTTGCGCACGTGATGCGTTAGCACCAGCCGCCGGCTGCCGGAGAGGTCAGCGTCCGTCACCTGCAGGTTGGGGTCCTGGGCGGCAACGTCGTAGTGGAGCGCCAGGCGACGGCGCAGGTTGCGGTAGCCCTGCTCGTCATGGATGGCGATGACCTCGAGCGAGGATTCCTTGGCGTCGTCGTCGACGGCGAACAGCCGCAGATCGCGCATCAGCTTGGGGCTCAGGTACTGCAGGATGAAGCTCTCGTCGCGATAGAGCGCCCAGGCCTCGCGCAGGGTGCCGAGCGGATCGCCGCAGCCGGCGATCTGGGGGAACCACTCGCGGTCCTCCACCGTCGGCTCGACGGCGATGCGCCGGATGTCGTTCATCATGGCGAAGCCCAGCGCGTACGGATTGATGCCGCCGAAGCGGCGGTCGTTGAAGGCGGGCTGGAAGATGACCGAGGAATGCGAGTGCAGGAACTCGAGCATGGTGCCGTCGGTCAGCTGCCCCCGCTCGTAGAGCCGGTTCATGATCTCGTAGTGAACGAAGGTGGCGCAGCCCTCGTTCATCATCTTGGTCTGACGCTGGGGATAGAAGTACTGCGACAGGAGCCGGACAATGCGCAAAAGCTCGCGCTGCCAATCCTCGAGCTTGGGCGCATTCTTTTCGAGGAAGTAGAGCAGGTTCTCCTCGGGCAGGCCCAAGCGGCGCTGCTCGCTCTGCACGTCGGTCGGCTCCGCGTCGCCTTCGCGGGTGATCTCGGGCAACGTGCGGTAGATCGGATCGTAGGTGGCTTCCTCGTGCTCGCGCCGCCTTGCCGCCCGCTCCTTCTCGCGCTTGGCGACGTTGCGCGGGCGCGGCCGCAGGTCGCGGCTGATGCCCTGGTTCATCAGCGCGTGCGCGGCATCGAGCACGATCTCGACTGTTTCCTGGCCGTAGAGCTCCTCGCACTCGGCCACATAGCTCTTGGCAAAGCTCAAATAGTCGATGATGTGGTCCGGCTGGGTCCACATCTGGAACTGGTAGTTGTTCTTGAAGAAGTGGTTGTGGCCGTAGGCGGCGTGCGCGAGCACCAGCGCCTGCATGGTCATGGAGTTCTCCTCCATGATGTAGCTGATGCAAGGGTCGGAGTTGATAACGAGCTCGTAGGCCAGCGTGCGCATGCCGCGCTTGTAGAACGCCTCGTCGCGGGCGAAGCGCTTGCCGAACGACCAGTGCCGGTACATCAGCGGCATGCCGATCGAGGAGTAGGAGTCGAGCATCTGCTCGGCGGTGATCACCTCGATCTGGTTGGGATAGATGTCGAGCCCGAGCTCGCCGAGCGCGATCTCGCCCATCGCGTCGTAGACCTTGCGGATCAGCTCGAAGCTCCACTCCGGCCCGTCAAACAGCGGCCGCAAGTTGCCTTTGCGCTTAGGGAGCTTCCTGGCCGTGCTCAACTGGGATCGCTCCTTTAGGCCGCCGCATTCTCGCCCGAAAACAACTCGTGGAACACCGGGAAGATGTCCTCCGGTGCCGCCACCCGCCGCATGGCGAAATTCCGCCGCCGCTGGGCGATTTCGGTATAGCCGTGCCACACCGGCGTTTCCACCGTGTCGTTGAAGCGCTCGCCGTGCGCGGTCTCGATGTAGGCGAAATACTGACAGATCGGCAGGATGTCGTCGTCGAGCAGCTCCAGGCAGCGCGGCATGTCGTCGTGGAAGTTGTCGCCGTCGGAGGCTTGCGCGGCGTAGATGTTCCAGTCCCCCGGCGAATAGCGCGCGCGCACCACGTTGAGCATCTCTTCCAGCGCCGTGGAAATCACCGTACCGCCGGTCTCAGTGCCGCGGAAGAAGGTATCCTCGTCCACCTCCGCGGCCGTGCTGGTGTGACGGATGAAGACGATGTGCACCTCACGATAGTAGCGGGTGAGGAACACGTGCAGCAGCATGAAGAAGCGCTTCGCCAGGTCCTTCAGCGGCTCGGTCATGGAGGCCGACGCATCCATGAGACAGAACATCACGGCTTGCGTGGTGGGCTTCGGCACGCGCTCGTAGCGGTTGTACGCCAGATCGATCGGGTCGATGTAGGCGATCGTGCGCCGCAAGCGCTGCTTGTACTCGAGCCGCGAGCGCAGAAGTGCGATCCTGCCGGGATCGGCCGGGTTCTCGGCCTCGGCCGCGGCGAGCTCCGCTTCCAGGCGGGCGATCTCCGCCGTGCTGGGCCGGCGTAGCGCCATGCGTCTGCCCATGCTCTTGCGCATGGTGCGGGCGCGGTTGAGGCGGGCCGGCGGGCCGTCGCTCGTGAACCCTGCCCGGGCGAGCTTCGGCGCCTTCATATCCTTCAGCTTGACCTTGATCAGGTTTGGCAGCTTCAGGTCGTCGAAGAACAGATCGAGGAATTCTTCCTTGGTGAGGGTGAAGGTGAACTCGTCCTGGCCCTCGCCGTCGGGACTGCCCTGGCTGCCGCGCCCGCCCGCGCCGCCCTGGGGCTTGGGGATCTCGTCGCCGACCTTGTACTCCTCGTTGCCGGGGAGAATGTAGTCGCGCTGGCCCGTGTTGCGACCCAAGGAAAAGGAAGGCTCGCGCAGGCTCTTGGAGCGTATGGTGACCTTTTCGGCGCCCTCGGCCTCGGCGACCTTGCGCGACTTCAGCGAGTCCCGGATCGCCTCGCGAATCTCAGCCTTCGCCCGGCGCAGGAACCGCTGGCGGTTTCCCAGGCTCTTGGCTTTCGGATTGAGACGCCGGTCGACGACTTGCATCGGGAGTTCTGCTCGCTTCCACCACCTTCAACCGCAGGCGACAACGTGAATCGACCGGCGGCGGTTGTCAGCCGCCGCGGGCCCCGTCAGTTGCTACCCCTGTGCGTCAGCTCGATTTCTTTACCCGCATATACCATTCGACCAGGCGGCGCACCTGGCGGGCGGTATAGCCGCGCGCGACCATTCGCTGCACGAACTCCTCGTGCTTCTTTTCCGTCTCGCTGTCCTGCTTCTTGCCGAAGCTGATGACGGGCAGCAGATCCTCGACCTGGCTGAACATGCGCCGCTCGATGACGTCGCGGATCTTCTCGTAGCTGGTCCAGCTCGGGTTCTTGCCGCCGTTCTTGGAGCGCGCGCGCAACGAGAACTTGACGACCTCGAAGCGGAAGTCCTTCGGGTTGGCGATCCCCGCCGGCTTCTCGATCTTGGAGAGCTCCTGCTCGAGCACCTGGCGGCTCATCAGCTGGCCGGTGTCGGGATCCTTGAAGTCGTGGTCCTCGATCCAGGCGTCGGCATAGGCCACGTAGCGGTCGAACAGGTTCTGGCCGAAGTCGTTGTAGGATTCGAGATAGGCCTTCTGGATCTCGTTGCCGATGAACTCGGCGTAGCGCGGCGCCAGCTCCTCTTTCAGGAACTCGACGTAGCGGTTCTCGACCTCCTCCGGGAGCTGCTCGCGCCGGATCGACTGCTCGGTTACGTAGAGCAGGTGCACCGGATCGGCCGCCACCTCGGGCGTGTCGAAATTGAAGGTCTCCGACAGGATCTTGTAGGCGAAGCGCGTGGAGGCGCCGTCCATGCCCTCGGTGACGCCCGCCGCATCCCGATATTCCTGGATCGTCTTGGCATGCGGATCGGTGTCCTTGAGGCTCTCGCCGTCGTAGACGCGCATCTTGGAGAAGATCGAGGAATTCTCGTGCGGCTTCAGCCGCGACAAAACCGAGAAGCGCGCCAGCATCTCCAGCGTGCCAGGCGCGACCGGCGCCTCCTTGAGCTCGCTCGTCGCCAACAGCTTCTCGTAGATCTTCTTCTCGTCGGCGACGCGCAGGCAGTAGGGTACCTTGATGACGCTGATGCGGTCGAGGAACGCCTCGTTGTTCTTGTTGGCGCGGAAGCTCTGCCACTCGCTCTCGTTGGAGTGGGCGATGATGAGGCCCTGATACGGCATGGCGCCGACGTTCTCGGTGCCGACGTAGGTCCTGTCCTGCGTGGCGGTCAACAGCGGATGCAGCATCTTGAGCGGCGCCTTGAACATCTCGACGAACTCGAGCAGCCCCTGCGTCGTGCGGTTGAGGCCGCCGGAGTAGGAGTAGGCGTCGGCATCGTTCTGGCCGAAGTGCTCGAGCTTGCGGATGTCGACCTTGCCGACGAGCGCCGAGATGTCCTGGTTGTTCTCGTCGCCGGGCTCGGTCTTGGCCACGCAGATCTGACGCAGCTTGGAGGGATGCAGCTTGACGACCGAGAACTTGGAGATGTCGCCGCCGAACTCGTCGAGGCGCTTGACCGCCCAGGGCGACATGTTGCCCATGAGCAGGCGCTGAGGGATGCCGTAGCGGTCCTCGAGCACGCGGCCCATGGAGATGGGATCGAAAAGGCCGAGCGCGCTCTCGAAGATTGGGCTGACGCCGTCGTTGGTGGCCAGCACGTAGATCGGGCATTTCTCCATCAGGTCCTTCAGCCGGTCGGCAAGGGAGGACTTGCCGCCGCCGACGGGCCCGAGCAGGTATAGGATCTGCTTCTTCTCCTCGAGGCCCTGGGCAGCGTGCCGGAAGAAGCCGACGATGCGCTCGATCGTCTCCTCGAGGCCGTAGAAGTCCTTGAACGCCGGGTAGACCTTCAGCGTCCGGTTCATGAAGATGCGGCCCAGCCGCGCATCCTTGGCGGTGTCGACGAGCTCGGGCTCGCCGATGGCCGCGATCATGCGCTCCGCGGTACCGGCGTACAGGGATGGGTCGTTGCGGCAGCCCTCCAGGTATTCCCGCAAGGACATGCTGTGCTGTTTGTGGCTCTCATATGCCTGGGCATAGAGGTCGAAGATGGTTTCTCTTGTCGTCATCTTTCATCGCCTCTGAATTCGGCGCGTTCCTGAGAAGATTAGACCAAAAAAGTGAGGCGGTGATAAGCACCCGGCACTTTGTTGGTTTGCGTGGCCGGACGGCGCCACATGCTGGCTCGTCCCGATGCGATCTCGCTTTGAGAGATGGGGATTGCAGCCCGCAATACCAACGCTCCAGGCGGGCAAATTGGCTGTGCGCGGGCAGGAAGCCCAGCGGCACGGGGCGTCCCGGCACGAGCGCGCCGGCCGGTCTTTCCACAGGTGTGTGCATGCCACAATCCGACACCGTTCGCGGGTGCTTGCGCGTGTCCGAATCACTCTTTGGCCCCACTCCGGACGATTGGACTGTGCTGGCGCACCTCCGCCCGATTGGCATACCAGCGACGGCGATATCGCACACCGCTCGAAATATGAACAATCATTAATGCCGGACGGCCTCGATCCGGGTCTGGCCATTGCAGCCTACCGCAAGTTCATTGCCAAAAGACTGACCGCGTCGCCAGCTAGCTAAACTCGGCAATGTCGGGAATTGTTCGGCCGGCGGCGCGATCCGGCGTGGGTGCGCCGACCTCAAGCGCTCGCGTCGAGGCGGATGGCAATGCCGGCGGCCGCCATGTGCCGCTTGGCCTCGCCGATGGTGAACGTTCCATAGTGGAAGATTGAGGCGGCCAGCACGGCGCTGGCGTGGCCGATCTTCACGCCGTCGACCAGGTGGTCGAGCGTGCCGACCCCGCCGGACGCGATCACGGGCACATGAACGGCGTCGGCGACGGCGCGGGTGAGGTCGAGGTCGAAGCCCGCCTTGGTGCCGTCGCGGTCCATGGAGGTGAGCAGGATCTCTCCGGCGCCGAGTCCGACCACCTCGCGGGCGTAGGCGACCGCATCGAGCCCGGTCGGGTTGCGCCCGCCGTGGGTGAAGATCTCCCACCGCGGCGGCTCGCCGGCCGCGGTGACCTTCTTGGCGTCGATGGCCACGACGATGCACTGCGCGCCGAACTTGTCGGCGCCCTCGGCCACGAACTGGCGACGGTTCACGGCGGCGGTGTTGATCGAGACCTTGTCGGCGCCGGCGGTGAGGAGCTTGCGGATGTCCTCGGTGGTGCGCACCCCGCCGCCGACGGTGAGCGGCATGAAGCAGCGCTCGGCGGTGCGCTCGACGATGTGGAAGATCGTGTCGCGGTTCTCGTGGCTCGCGGTGATGTCGAGGAAGCAGAGCTCGTCGGCGCCGGCGGCATCGTAGGCGGCCGCGGCCTCGACGGGATCGCCCGCGTCCTTGAGGCCGACGAAGTTGATGCCCTTGACGACGCGTCCGTCCTTGACGTCGAGGCAGGGGATGATGCGGATCTTCAAGCTCATTCTTGGAAATGCCCAGTTCTACTGACTTGTCTCATATGGCCAGAGTTGGCAACTGAGTTTCCGGAGTTCACCGGGGTTCAAATCAGGCCTGGACCCTCTGCTCCCGTTCGCCGCCACACGGCAACGGTCCGAAGAGTACCGGCGCGAACGCCTGTCCCATCGATGCCAGAGACCACAAAGTATGTAGCGCATCAGGGGCGCTGGCGATACGCGCCGCCACCGCCCAACGCCGTCTCGCAGCTCGGGTCGGATCCGCCGCCAGTTCGGCTCGAATTTGCCCGGCTCATGGCTGGCGTTTTCGGGCTCGCCGAAAATCACAGCCCCTGGATCGGCACGCGGGGCCTTGGCGGGCGCCGTGCAGAGCCCTTCGGACGAAACGAGGTGATCAAGGGCTTGCGGCCTTATCCTTTGCAGGCAGCAGCATCATTCCAACGGGCACGCCAACCACAGCGAGGAACGGAAGCACGTCACCTCCGTCATTCTGCACCTTCGGCCCCTGCACCGGTGAGCCGACCGTCTCGATGTGACTGCCGCTTGGTTGGCAGGGTGACTTGGCAGCGATGGTGAAGACCACGCCGGGCGAAACATTCACGGTGCACCCGTCTGGAAAGACAACCCGGCCGCGGCCCTTCGGCCTCACCATGACCTGGTTGCCAGCCGTCACCTGCGTCGGCCGCGTCACCGGTTTGTAGCCGGACCCTCGATTGACCAATACTTCGCCCTGCTCTGACGTAACCGTCGCAGCGAGGGCAGATGTACCAAAAACGAGTGCTGAACCAAGGGCAATAAGCCCCAGTGAGATACGCATGGACACACCCCGCTCCTAATCCACGCTAGCGCTACCATCCACAGTCAGACTGCCAACCGCTCTGCCGGGCGACAATGCGCCGAGATCGTTTTTGTGTGGACAAGCCGCACTCGAGAACTCGGGTGCTGCGGAATGGCAGCTGTACGCCGGGGTTCACCAGGGGTTCAGGACGGGCCTGGGGTCAGGGGGTGCGGGGATCGGGGATGCCCCGAAAGATGGCGGCCATCGACAGCTCCAGGCCTAGTCCGCCGAGTGCGATGGCCCCGTCGCGACCTGTCAGCTCGGTCGGCAGCTTGGGCCAGGAGCTGTCACTCTGGCGCGCCCAGACCCAAGCACACGGCTCTTCCTGCGCGCAGATGAGATAGGTCTGCACAGACTCGATCGCCGTGTACTCCTGCAACTTGGCCGTAAAGTCGAGGCCGGCGGTCGAGGGCGAAAGCACTTCCACGATGAGAATGGGCGCCTCGCAGGCAAGGGTCTCGAGACCTGCGCCCGCGCGGTCGACGATCACGTCTGGATAACGGACGCCAACTCCGGTTCTGACGCCGAACTCGGCCGGGCCGGCTTCGAAGTGAGTCCGATCCACTTTCTGAAGCAGCTCACCCAGAATGTTGGCTGTCACCCGCCAATGCGCCCGGGACACATGGATCATCATGCAGCTGACCTTCCCTTCGGACAGCTCGTACTTATAGGGGTGGTGACGATCCAGGTTCGCCCTCCACCGCAAGAACGCCTCGGGTTCCGTCGGCATGTCGCCGAACGGCTCTTGGCTCAGATCTGAGAGTCCGGGAGCTGGTACGCTCATGGATCGGTTCTCGACAGCAGCGCCAATGCCGCTTTGGCATCGAGCCGGCCGTCGTAGAGGGCGCGACCGGCAATGGCGCCCTCCAGAATAGCATACTCAGCGTCCAGCAAGGCCTCGATGTCGGCGAGACCGGCGAGGCCGCCCGACGCGATCACAGGGATGGAGGTCGCGCGCGCCAGTTCGACCGTGGCCGGCAGGTTGAGGCCCTGGAGCACGCCGTCGCGGTCAATGTCGGTGTGGATGATGGTGGCGACGCCGGCGTCCTCGAAGCGGCGCGCAAGCTCGATCGCCCTAAGCTCGCTTACCTCCGCCCAGCCCTCGACCGCCACTTTGCCGCCTTTGGCATCGAGGCCCACCGCGACACGCCCGGGAAACCGCTTGCAGGCATCGCGCACGAGCGCGGGATCGCGCACCGCCGCGGTGCCCAGGATGACGCGGCGGACGCCCTTGGCGAGCCAGGCTTCGATGGTGGCGAGATCGCGGATGCCGCCGCCGAGCTGCACCGGGATCGACACGTTGGCGAGGATCGACTCCACGGCGGACGCGTTGACCGGCTTGCCCGCGAACGCTCCATTGAGGTCGACGATGTGCAACCACTGGAAGCCCTGGGCCGCGAACGTGCGTGCCTGCGCCGCCGGGTCGGCGTTGAACACGGTGGCCTGCGCCATCTCGCCGCGCTGGAGGCGCACGCATTGGCCGTCCTTGAGATCGATGGCTGGGAACAGAATCATGGGGCCTTGCGCGGCCGCCACCCTTCGGTCCGGGCACGGCCATCAGTTTGCTTTCTTCCTCGGCGATCAATGGGGGATGTTGCTGTTCAGTCAAGCACGCGTCGCAATGGCGCCTACTGCCGCAGTTCATGCGACGGCGGTCAAGCGCCTCACCGAGGCCGACGCCGTCGACATCTGGATCGCACGCTGGCTCAGGATCAGGCGCAAGGACCTGCTCGCCCGCTACGGCTGCGACCCGCGCCGGCTCTACGAGATCTGGGAGGAGAAGCGGTTCGCGGGCAGCCGGGCCACGGCGCTCGAGCTGTTCGGTGAGCGCTTTCCGGGCCTCACCGACCGCGTCGACTATGGCCCCCACCGGCGCGTCTCCCGCGCCATCCCGCCGGAGCTGCAGCCCGGTCTCTTCGACGGGATCTGATTGTTCCGGTTGTGGCGGATCGCCAACCGAGGAGCCTAGGCGACAGGGTCCGCCCGGAGCTGGCGGAGAGAAACAGCGAGCTTATGGTGGCAGTACGCCGATAGGAACAAATTCAGAACTTTTGCTCGACGGCGCCCGCGAATCGGGTCATGTTCCCTCTATGTTCCAGCGGATCACGTTCCGCGCACCGCTGGAGCATCTCCCTCTCCGCTCTTCGCCCAAAGAGACCAAAGCCATGCGCACCTACCTCATCACCTACGACCTCGCCGGAGACGCCCGCCACAGCCTCGCCGGCGCCATCATGCAGCTGGGCGAGGCCTGGGCCCGGCCGCTGGATGCCACTTGGTACGTGCAGTCGCCCGAGCGACCCGACGCCCTGGAGCGGCGGCTCAAGGACCATCTCGACAGCGAGGACGGCTTGCTGATCCAGCAGGTGGAGGCCAATGCAGTGCTGCTCAACACGGCGCTGCGCTGGTTCAAGAAGCGCCGCCAGCAGGACGGCGCGGCGGCGACCAACGTCGTCGCGTTCCCGGTGCGGGAGATGCCTGAGGCTAAGGCGGCCTAACTAGCGTCCCTCGCGCTCGACACTGGGTCCGTCGCCTTGGATCGGATGGGCGGCTTGGGTCGCTGCGCCTCGCCACGCTCCAGGACGAAGCGCTGGTCGAGCGAATACCAGGGTGCCGCGAACCCAAGCTCCGCTGCGGGCTGGTCGTGGCGCACGTAGTCGCCGATCAGCGCGCGCGTGACGCCGAACTGCACGTCGGTGTCGATGTGCGGATCGTCGGGCACATAGATCTGGGAGACGAGCGTCTTGAAGCCCGGCTTGTAGATCATGAAGTGGAGGTGCGCGGGCCGGTAGTTGTGGCGCCGCGTGGCCTTGATCAGCTCGCCCACGGGGCCATCGATCGGGATTGGATAGCCCGCCGGCTTGACGCTCTTGAAATCGAACCGCCCGGCGGCATCGGTCTTGAAGCGCCCGCGCAGGTTCATCTCGGCCTGGGACGGATCCTGGTTCTCGTAGAGCCCCTCGGGCGAGGAATGCCACACGTCGATCTCGGCGCCCTCCACGGGCCGCCCATCCCGGTCCGTCACGGTGACGTCCACGGCCAGTCCGGACCCCGGTGTCGCCGAGCGCACCAGGCTCGCGCCGCTCGGCATGAGCGGCTGATCCTCGCGCCAGAAGGGCCCGAGCATGTTGGCCTGCGTCTCCGTCTGCCCGTTGTCGCCATTGTTGAGCAGGCAGACGAGTGCCGAGACCCCCAGCGAGCCCGCCATCAGCACGACCTCGTTGTGCGAGGGCGTGGTGCGCTGGCCGAGGCCAGCGATCAGCCGCGTCGCCTCCTGGAATTCCCGCTCGCTCAGCCGCACGTCGCGGATGAAGCCGTGCAGATGCCGCACCAGCGACAGCAGGATCTCCCGCACGCGCGGATCGGCCGTGCGGCTGAAAGCCTCGACCACGGCGTCCGTGACCTGCGCCTGATTTTCGATGATCATTTCTTTAGAGCCTCTCCGATCGAGCCCGGGCTATGCTGGCGCGAGGCCGCAGGCCGGGCAACCCGAGGAAGATCCATGCCTGAAGCTCCCGAGCTGCTCGTCAAGAGCAAGCAGCGCCCCTTCACGGGCGCCGAATACCTCGAGTCGCTGCGCGACGGCCGCGAGGTCTATATCTACGGCGAGCGCGTCAAGGATGTCACCAGCCATCCGGCCTTCCGCAACGCCGCCGTCTCCGTCGCCAAGCTCTACGATGCCCTGCACGACGCCAAGAGCAAGGAAATCCTGACCACGGCGACGGACACAGGGTCGGGCGGCTACACGCATCGCTTCTTCAAGGCCGCCCGCTCGCGCGATGAGCTCATCGCCCAGCGCGATGCGATCGCCGCCTGGGCCCGCATCACCTACGGCTGGATGGGCCGCAGCCCCGACTACAAGGCGGCCTTCCTCAACACGCTGGGCGCCAACGCCTCCTTCTACGGCAAGTTCGCCGACAACGCGCGCGCCTGGCACGTGCGCGGCCAGGAGGCCGTGCTCTACGTCAACCACGCGCTGGTCAATCCGCCCATCGACCGCGCTAAGCCGGTCGAGCAGGTCAAGGACGTCTACATCACCATCCAGAAAGAGACCGACGCAGGCATCTATGTGTCGGGCGCCAAGGTGGTCGCCACCAACTCGGCGCTCACGCACTACAATTTCCTCGGCCAGAACATGGGCCAGGAGGTCAACGACGAAAGCATGGTGGTGATGTTCATGGCGCCGATGAACACGCCGGGCATCAAGCTCATCTGCCGGGCCTCCTACGAGGTCGCCGCGGCGGCGACGGGCTCGCCGTGGGACTATCCGCTGACCAGCCGCTTCGATGAGAACGACGCCATCTTCATCGTCGACAACGCCTTCATCCCCTGGGAGAACGTGTTCATCCACCGCGACGTCGAGCGCTTGAAGCAATTTTATCCGCGCTCGGGCTTCGTCAACGGCTTCACCCTGCAGGGCGCGACGCGGCTCGCCGTGAAGCTCGACTTCATCGCCGGTCTGCTGGTCAAGGCGGCGCGCGCGACTGGCGTCGACAGCTTCCGCGGCGTGCAGGTGCAGATCGGCGAGGTGATCGGCTGGCGCAACCTGTTCTGGTCGCTCTCCGATGCCATGGCCTGCAATCCCGAGCCCTGGGTGAATGGCGCGGTGCTGCCCAACATCAGGGCGTCCACCGCCTACCGCCTCTTTATGACCGAAGCCTATCCGGCCGTGCGCTCCATCGTCGAGAAGGTCATCGCCTCTGGCCTCATCTATCTGCCGAGCCACGCGCGCGATTTCAAGAACCCCGACATCGACAAGTACCTCGCCCGCTACGTGCGCGGCTCCGCCGGCATCGACTACAAGGAGCGCATCAAAATAATGAAATTGCTGTGGGACGCGGTCGGCAGCGAGTTCGGCGCGCGCCACGAGCTCTATGAAATGAACTACGCCGGTAGCCACGAGCTCGTGCGCCTATTCCCGCTGCAGCAGGCGCAGGGCTCGGGCTCGCTCAAGGAGATGGAGGCGCTCGTCGAGCAATGCATGGCCGACTACGACGAGGACGGCTGGAAGGATCCCGCCTACCACGACGGCAGCGACGTCTCCGCGCTCGGGCGGATCAAGGTGTAGGTTGCCATGGGCGAAGACGAGCCCGACCTAAATCACAACACCGCCCTGAGCCCCGTCGAAGGGCGGCTGTACGGCACCGTCTCGGCCTCGTGGGTTCGACAAGCTCACCACGAGGGTCTCGCGCAGGCGATAGCAGCTCGCGATTGGCGTCGCGGGCACTCTTGCACCCGACGGCCGAGCCTGTAAAAGAGGCGCCATGCTGACCTTCACCGTGCACGAGCCACCCGACGCACCCGCCGATCGCATCGACCGGGCGGAGCGGCTCGTGTTCGTCAAGGACGGCTTCTCCTGGGCCGCCGCCGTCTTCGGCCCGCTGTGGATGATCTTCCACCGGCTGTGGTGGGCGCTGCTGGGCTTCGTTCTCATCACCGGCGGCTTGCAGCTGATCGGGAAATTCACGGCCGCGGACCAGCGCTGGCTGGGTCTCGCCACGTTCGCCATCAACGTGCTGGTCGGCTTCGAGGCCGACGCGCTGCAGCGCTGGGCGCTGGAGCGTCGCGGCTGGCGCATGCTCGGCGCCGTATCGGGTCGCAATCTCGCCGAATGCGAGCGCCGCTTCTTCGAGGCCTGGCTGCCGGCCCAGCCGATCCTGACGCCGTCCGCGCCGTCGCGGCCTATGAACGGCGGACTCCTCGGCGGCTGGCGGCGCAGCTTCGGCGCGCTCCGTGGAGCGCGATCCTGAGGCTCCCATGCAGCGCCTCGTCATCATCGACTACGGCTCGGGCAACCTCCACTCCGCCGCCAAGGCCTTCGAGCGCGCGGCGCGAGAGAGCGAGGCCGGCGTCAGAATAGAGGTGAGCGCGGACCCCGCGGCCGTGGCCGCTGCCGACCGCGTCGTGCTGCCGGGCGTCGGCGCCTTCGCCGACTGCCGGCGCGGGCTCGATGCCGTGCCGGGCATGCGCGAGGCGCTGGAGAAGACCGTGCGCGAGAAACGACGGCCGTTCCTCGGCATCTGCGTCGGCGCACAGCTGATGGCCGAGCGCGGGCTCGAGTTTCGCACCACGCCGGGCTTCGGCTGGATCAAAGGCGACGCCAAGGCGATCGAGCCCGCCGACCCCGCGCTCAAGATCCCGCACATGGGCTGGAACACGCTCGACGTGGTGAACGCCCATCCGCTGCTCGCCGGCATCGCCACCGGGCCGACGGGCCTGCACGCCTATTTCGTGCACTCCTTCCACTTGGTGCCGGCCGACCGCGCGGCGCTGGTGGCGACCGCCGACTACGGCGGGCCTGTAACCGCGATGGTCGGCCAGGACAACATCGCCGGTACCCAGTTCCACCCCGAGAAGAGCCAGACACTGGGTCTCAAGCTCATCGCCAATTTTCTGACGTGGCGGCCGTGAGCTCTTTTCAGCGTGCTGGGGCGAGTGGCCGGTCGGAGGAGTCGTCGAACCTTTACTTGCGCACCGATCTGAGCAGCGAGCGGACGTCGGGCTTGGGTGCTTCCGGGGCGGGCTCGCGGCGCATTTTGAGGACGGCTTCGCCCAGGAGCGCCCGCTCGGTTTCGAGCGCGGGGGCACCGCCAGCCTCTGCGTCCGGCCGCTCGGCATCGGGCAGACCATCTTCCACCTTGCGCTTGTTGCCCATGGTGGCGCCGCGCCAGCGCTCGACGACGGAGGCGATGAAAGCCGTGTCGACGCCTTTCTCGGGGTCGATAGCGGCGCTGCTGCTCATCGACTCGCTCCTGGGGATGTGCTCGGGGGCGAGCTGGCCGAAGCACAGCCGGGTCGGCAGCGCCACGCCCTCGCCGAAGGCGAAGACCTCGCGGGTGCCGAGCGAGGGAACGAACTCGAGCAGGTTGGCGGCCGCATCCGAGACGGCCGCGCGGATCACGTTCTGGTCGCGCTCGTTCGCCATGCGCATGGCAAAGAGCGTGCTGCACTGCGAGATGATGGTGGGGTCGAGCTCGGCCGGGCGCTGCGTGATCAGCCCGAGGAAGACGCCGTACTTGCGGCCTTCTTTGGCGATGCGGGAGATGGCCTTGCGGGTGGGACCGAAGCCGACGCTCTTGTCGCCGGGGGCATAGCGGTGGGCCTCCTCGCACACGAACAGAAGCTGCACGGCGCCGTCGCTCCACAGGCCGAAGTCGAAGGCCATGCGGCCGAGGACGGAGACGACCGAGTCGACGACCTCGGCCGGAAAGCCGGCGAGCTGCATGACCGTCATCGGCCGGCCGTTGGGAGCCAGCCGGAAGAGCTGGTTCAGCACGTCGACCATGGTATCGCCGCCGACGTTGGCGTTGTCGAACATGAAGGCGTAGCGCAGATCCTTGCGCACGGATTCGATGCGCGAGATGAGGCGGCTGTAGCGCGTCGCGTTGGAGCGGTTCTCGAGCTTGCCCATGCGCTCGTCGATCAGATTGACCAGATCGGAGAGCAGGTAGGGCACCGGCGTGTCGACCGTGAAGGCGATGCTGCCGGGCTCGTTCTTGCGCAGCGACTGCCCCTCGCGCTGGCGCGTGCTGGCAAACTGGGATTTGGCTTGCGGGATGAGCTGGGCGAGGATCTCCACCTCCTCCTCCAGGCCCGGCCGTCCGCGGAAGAAGACGTCGACGGCCTCCTCGAAATTGAAGAGCCAGAACGGAAGCTTGAGATTGTTTGGATTGAGGACGTGCGCCTCCTCGCGGAAGGAGCGCGCGTATTCGTTGTGCGGGTCGATCAGGAAGATGCGCAGGGCGGGCTTCGCGGCCAGGATGGCGCGCAGGATGACGGCAACGCCGCTCGACTTGCCCACACCCGTCGAGCCGAATATGGCGAAATGCTTGTGCAGCATCTCGTTGACCTTGATGTAGGCGCCGACCGAGCTGTCCTGCTGCAGCCGGCCGATGTCGATGGTGTCGGCGCCGGCGGTATCGTAGACCACGCGCAGCATGTCGCTGCCCAGCGCCACGGCCTGATCTCCCACGACCGGGTAGTTAGTGATGCCGCGATGGAAGAAGCGGCTGCCGTCGTCGCGCCTCTTGATCTCGCCCAGCAGGTCCATCCGGGCGGTCAATTCGCCGTCGCGCGTGCGGTTGGCGCCTTCGACCTCGGTGACCACGCCCACCACCGACGACTTGGCCGCCTCCAGCGCCACGAACTTGCCGACCGTGACGCCCGCCTCGGCGGGCGCTGAGCGGGCTTGCGCGTCGAGCCGAATGGTCGCGTTCGAGCCGGCGATGGTGACGACATGGCCGACGGCCTTGCGAGGATTGTCTGCAGGCATTGGGTTACCGCTCGATGTGGAGCGACAAGTCTCACCGCAAAGCCTTAAGAAACGCAGCACAACGGTTGGTTAACTGCCGCGGATGGCCTGCGATTTCCGCTGGCGGACTCTGCCGAGGCGCGCCGAATCGGCACACGGCTCAATACGGCTGACGCCTATTGCGCCCTACAGCGTTCCCTTGGTGGACGGCACGCGGCCGCCCTGGCGGGGGTCGATGGCGATGGCTTCGCGTAGGGAGCGGGCGAGACCCTTGAAGCAGGTCTCGGCGATGTGGTGGCTGTTCTCGCCGTAGAGGTTCTCCACGTGCAGCGTGATGCCGGCGTGCTGCGCGAAGGCCTGGAACCACTCGCGAAACAGCTCGGTGTCCATGTCGCCGATCTTCGGTCGCGCGAAGGCGACGGTCCACACGAGGTGCGGGCGGCCCGAGACGTCGAGGGCGACGCGCGTCAGGGTCTCGTCCATCGGCAGATAGGTGGAGGCATAGCGGGCAATCCCCTGCTTGTCGCCGAGCGCCTTGGCCAGCGCCTGGCCCAGCACGATGCCGCAGTCTTCGGTGGTGTGGTGGAAGTCGATGTGCAGGTCGCCCTTGGCCTTGAGCGTGATGTCGATCAGCGAATGGCGGGCGAGTTGCTCCAGCATGTGATCGAGGAAGCCGATGCCGGTTGCGATGTCATAGGCGCCGGTGCCGTCGAGGTCGACGGTCGCCTTGATCTTCGTCTCCTTGGTGGAGCGCTCGACGGTGGCTTGCCGCTTCACGTCTGTTCGCCTTGCTTGCACGTCCAACCCCGAGGCTTTATCAGCAAGTGAGCGCCCTTTCCATAGCCGGCGGCCATCATGAGCCCCCTTGATAAACGCCGGGTTCATGCCGACATCGCCCGATGGGTTCAGCCATGACCGATCCATCCACAGCACAAGGCCTTTGGCACGGCACTACCATCCTTACCGTGCGCAAGGGCGGCCGGGTGGTGATCGCCGGCGACGGCCAGGTCAGCCTCGGCGCCACCATCATCAAGGCCAACGCCAAGAAAGTGCGCTCCGTCGGCAAGGGCGACGTGATCGGCGGGTTTGCCGGCGCCACGGCCGATGCCTTCACCCTGTTCGAGCGGCTGGAGGGCAAGCTCGAGCAGTATCCCGGGCAATTGACCAGGGCCTGCGTGGAGCTGGCCAAGGACTGGCGCACCGACCGCTTCCTGCGCCGGCTCGAGGCGATGATGATCGTCGCCGACCGGGAAAAGACGCTGGTGCTCACCGGCACGGGCGACGTGCTGGAACCCGAGGGCGGCGTCATGGGCATCGGCTCGGGTGGCAACTATGCGCTGGCCGCCGCCAAGGCGCTGATGGACACGAGTGCGGGCGCCGAGGACATTGCCCGCAAGGCCATGAAGATCGCGGCCGAGATCTGCGTCTACACCAACACCTCGCTTGTCATCGAGAGCCTCGACAGCAGCGCATGACCAACTTCTCCCCCCGCGAGATCGTCTCTGAGCTCGACCGCTTCATTGTCGGCCAGAACGATGCCAAGCGCGCGGTCGCCATCGCGCTGAGGAACCGGTGGCGGCGCCAGCAGCTGCCCGAAGACCTCAAGGAAGAGGTGCTGCCGAAGAACATCTTGATGATCGGCCCCACGGGCTGCGGCAAGACGGAGATCTCGCGGCGGCTGGCGAAGCTCGCAGGCGCACCGTTCCTGAAGGTGGAGGCCACCAAGTTCACCGAGGTCGGCTACGTCGGGCGCGACGTCGATTCGATCGTGCGCGATCTGGTCGAGGTCGGCCTCGGCCTGGTGCGCGAGACGAAGCGCCGCGAGGTGAAGGCGCAGGCCGAGAAGAATGCCGAGGAGCGCGTGCTCGACGCGCTGGTGGGGCCCGAGTCGCGGTCGGCGACGCGCGAGGACTTCCGGCGCAAGCTGCGCGGCAACGAGCTCAACGACAAGGAGATTGAGATACAGGTGGCGGAGGCCGCGCCGCAATTCCCCACCTTCGACATCCCCGGCGGCCAGGTCGGCATGATCAACGTCGGCGAGATGCTGAGCAAGGCGTTCGGCCAGCGCACCAAGCCGCGACGCACGACCGTGGGCGAGGCCTACGAGCTGCTGGTGGCGCAGGAGAGCGACAAGCTGCTCGACCAGGACCAGATCGTGCAGGAGGCGGTGCGCAGCGTCGAGAACGACGGCATCGTGTTCCTGGACGAGATCGACAAGATCTGCGCGCGATCGGAGACGCATCGCATCGGCGCGGACGTGTCGCGCGAGGGCGTGCAGCGCGATCTGTTGCCGCTGATCGAGGGCACCACGGTGTCGACCAAGTACGGGCCGGTGAAGACGGACCACGTGCTGTTCATCGCCTCGGGCGCCTTTCACGGGGCCAAGCCCTCCGACCTGCTGCCGGAGCTGCAGGGGCGGCTGCCGATCCGCGTCGAGCTGAAATCGCTGACCAAGGAGGACTTCCGCCGCATCCTGGTCGAGCCGGAGGCGAGCCTGATCAAGCAGTACGTGGCGCTGATGGCGACGGAGGGGGTAAAGCTGACCTTCACCGACGACGCCGTCGATGCGCTGGCCGATATCGCCGCGCAGGTAAACGCGACCGTGGAGAACATCGGCGCGCGGCGCCTGCACACGGTGATGGAGCGCGTGCTCGACGAGATCTCGTTCGAGGCCACCGACAAGGGCGGCGAGCCCGTCAAGATCGACGCGGCTTACGTGCAGGCGCGCGTCGGCGACCTCGCCAAGAACGCGGATTTGAGCAAGTTCATTTTGTGACGTTGTCCCCGCGCAGGCGGTTTGTGACAATGCCGGGGGCCACAATTACCTCGGCCGGGGGCCACAATTAGCTGGCGTGGATGCCCGCCTCCGCGGGCATGACGCTACCGGTCATTGCCGGACGCGGTGTTGTGGTCGCGGTGAGCTCATTTTCCCGTCCGCTCCCGGCCTGTGGCGCCGTTGCCACGCTCCGCCGCTACCAAAAGAAGGACATGGTCATGATTTAGAAGGGCTGCAGGATCAGAGGCGGGGCGCGGGGCGATAGTCGAGTAGTGGAGGAATGCGTGCCCTATGCATGCAGTCTTGACGATCTGCTGGCCATTCTGCGGGACCGCGCGCCGGCAAAAGCCGACGCGGTTGCGCTCGAGCGCCGGCGGGTCGAGCATGGCTTACTGTCGGTAGGCCTGAAGGTTCACTACCTGGGCAGCGGGAGTGAGTTCTCCCCACTCGTGGCGCGGCTCGGGGGAAAATCGAGAGCCCTCGAGATCAACGTCTACAGGCACGCGCAAGCGGCGCTGTGTCTGGTGCTGCCGCCTGTCGGCAGTGCCCGGGCGGCGATCCTTCTCCTGGAGTGCATCGAGCGCTTCATTGGCTGTGCGCTCTTCGGCAATCGGAAAATCCAAATCCAGGTCTGCTCGCCGGGCAGGCTGGACGCGCGTCGCTCGGCGCTGCTCGGAATAGGCTTCTACCTCGGGTCGGACACGCTTCGGCGCTATGCCCTGGGCGACTTCGAGACGACCGTCAGCCGGGACTTTCACTACCAGCGCGGCCAACGGCTGGTCATCTACGACGCTGGCGGGGCATTCGAGCGCGGCTTCGAGTGGTGGGAGAGGTCCGCCAACGGCAAGGATTGTCTTATCCGGCCCCGCCTGCCGTTCGAGCATGGGCGCAGCGACCTGCTCACCGGCAGCGGCAGCCGGTTGGACATCGAGAACATCAATCTGCTTGCGACGCTGCTGACCCATGCCCAATACCAAGGCTACTGGAGCGGCCTGGGTGCGCAGCTCGAGGAAGACATGCATTCCCTGCTCGATCGGCATTTGCTTGCCGGATTGGCCAGCGCGCCGTGGGTCCGGCCCGACACCCCCGAAAGGGCCGGCGACAAGAGGTTCTTCAGCGCCCTGCAGGAGCTGGTCGCCTACGTCTTCGAGGAGTCCGTGCGCATCAGCAAGGGATCGACAAGAGTAGCTTCGAATTCGCACGAGAAAGCGGCCGGCCGAGGCATCCTTGAGGAGATGCAGGCGCTGCTGCAGAAGTATCGTACGGAAGTGGTCAGGCAGTCTCGCCCCAACGGCAAAGGAGATCGCACATGACGCGCGCCCACCAGCCGGGCTCGCAGCCCATCGACATCCCGGAAGTGATCCCAAATCCGGCTGTCGTGCCGCAGCAAGAGCCCGCCCCGAGAGAGCCCGCTCGCAAAGAGCCGGTCAAGGTTCCGGAGAAGGTGCCTGCCGGTCGCGCCGCCGCGGGCCGCAGGTCCTGAAATCGCGCCCGGTCAATGGATCTCCGGCTCGGGCGTGGCGGCGCCGTGCTCGAGGAAATCGAAATCGCAGCCGTCGTCGGCCTGGCCAATGTGCTCCTGGAACATGCGGCCGTAGCCCCGCTCGTAGCGCGGCTGAGGCGCGACCCAGGCGGCCCGACGCCGCGCCAGCTCCTCGTCGGAGACATGCAGGTGCAGCAGGCGCTTCGAGACGTCGACCTCGATCTCGTCGCCGGTCTTGACCAGCGCCAGCGGCCCGCCGACGAAGCTCTCCGGGGACACGTGCAGGACGCAGGCGCCATAGCTGGTGCCAGACATGCGCCCGTCGGAGATGCGCAGCATGTCGCGCACGCCGGCCTTCACCAGCTTGCGCGGGATCGGCAGCATGCCCCATTCGGGCATGCCGGGGCCGCCCTTGGGCCCGGCGTTCTGCAGGACCAGCACGTGGTCGGGTGTGACGTCGAGGTCGTCGCGCTCGATCTCGGCGGCCATGTGGTTGTAATCGCGGAACACGACCGCCTTGCCGCGGTGCTTGGTGAGGCGCGGCTCGGCGGCGGCGGGTTTCATCACCGCGCCGCGCGGAGCCAGATTGCCCTTGAGCACGGCCGTGGCGCCCTCGGCGTAGATCGCCTTGTCGGGCGTTCTAATGACATCGGCGTTGAACACCTCGGCCGTCTCGATGTTGTCGGCCACGGTGCGCCCGTTGACCGTGAGGGCGCCGCCATTGAGATGCCGGCCGAGCATCTTCATCAGCGCGGGCAGGCCGCCGGCGTAGAAGAAGTCCTCCATCAGGTGCGCGCCGGAAGGGCGGATGTTGGCGATCACCGGCACCTTGCGCGAGATCTGATCGAATAGCTCCAGCGACAGCGCCACGCCGGCGCGGCGCGCCATCGCCACGACATGAATAATGGCGTTGGTGGAGCCGCCCATGGCCATGTGCGTCATGATCGCGTTCTCGAAGGCCGCCGGCGTGAGGATCTTCGAGGGCGTGAGGTCCTCCCACACCATGTCGACGACGCGCCGGCCGGCCTGCGCGCACATGCGCGGATGGCCGGCGTCGGCGGCCGGAATCGACGAGGCACCCGGCAGCGTCATGCCCATCGCCTCGGCAATGGCCATCATGGTGGCAGCGGTGCCCATGGTCATGCAGGTGCCGAACGAGCGGGCAATGCCGCTTTCCATGTCGGCCCAGGCAGCCTCTGTGATGCGGCCGGCGCGCTTCTCGTCCCAATACCTCCAAACGTCCGAGCCCGAGCCCAAGGTCTGCCCGCGCCAGTTGCCGCGCAGCATGGGGCCGGCCGGGCAGTAGATGGCGGGGATGCCCATGGATATGGCGCCCATCAGCAGGCCCGGCGTGGTCTTGTCGCAGCCGCCGAGCAGCACGGCGCCGTCGATGGGATGCGAGCGCAGCAGCTCCTCGGTCTCCATGGCGAGGAAGTTGCGGTAGAGCATGGTGGTGGGCTTGACGAACGGCTCGGCCAGCGAGATCGCCGGCAATTCGAGCGGGAAGCCGCCAGCCTGCAGCACGCCGCGCTTCACGTCCTCGGCGCGCGAGCGCAGGTGGGCGTGGCAGGCGTTGATATCGCTCCAGGTGTTGATGATGCCGATCACCGGCTTGCCGGCCCAGTCGTCGGCGTCATAGCCGATCTGGCGCAGGCGCGAGCGATGGCCGAAGGCGCGCAAATCCTGCACGCCGAACCAACGGTGGCTGCGGAGGTCTTCGGGACGCTTGCGTGCCGTCGTGCGCGCTGGCTTCATGGGTTTAGGCCACCATCTGCTTGAATGTCTCTATTGCTTCGAGATCGGAGGCGATCGCTCGCTCGGCCGTCCGGATATCGTATCTGGCCTGCAGGTTCATCCAGAATGCAGCCGTCGTGCCGAAGAATTTCGCTGCCTTCGCCACCCGGTAGGGCGTGATCTCCATGGGTTTTAGAAACTCCTCGTGAAGCATCTCGCTCGGGTGCATCGGAGGGAGGGTAGCCACGATCTTCATCGCCGAACCACGCTGCTTCACTATTCACCCGGCCTCGGCGCCATCTCGGCGGCGCGTCGAGCGCTCACAAGCTGGGCCAGGACCACGATACCCGTCAACGCTACCCCGCCGATATCCGTCCACAAACCAGGATCGATGAGGCCAAGCGCGGCCGCAACAAGGCACGCCCTCTGCCACAGACTACAGGTGCGCAACAGATAACCCTGCAATCCCGCCGCCAGGAGGACGCAACCGATCGCCGCCGTGCCCGAGCTCCACAAGATGCGCGACCAATCGGCGGTGACGAGGTCCCTGGACTTGCCCCATAGCGCCGGATCGAGCATCAGGATGGCCGGCTCATAGACGAACATGAAGGGCACGATGAACGCGGGCGCGCCAATCACCACCGCGGCCCATCCCGATTTCCAAAGGTCCGCCTTGGCCAGTCCAGCCGCCGCGTAAACGGCCAGTGCGACCGGCGGTGTGATCGCAGAAAGGATGGCGAAGTAGAAAGCGAACATGTGTGCCGCCGGGGCTACCACGCCCAGCTTGATGATGGCCGGCACCAATAGGGCGGTCATGATGATGTAGGCAGGGGTTGTGGGCATGCCCATGCCGAGCACAATGCCGGCGACCATGGTGAGAGCCAGTGCCAACAGCAACGTGTCCTGCGCGAGCCCGACAACGAATTGCGTAAAGACGATACCGAGACCGGCCAAGGTTACGACGGCGATGATGATACCGGCACAGGCGCAAGCAAGAGCCACGCCCAGCGCGTTCTTGGCCCCGTCGATCATGGCCTCGATGAGGTTGCCGATCGTCACATACTGGCGTGTCGAGGCACGCAGCGCCGCCACGGGGAAGCAGGCAAGCGTGCCGAGCAGTGCCGCCATCGGTGCGCTGTAGCCCGAGTACAACACGAAGAGGATGACGAGGATGGGAACGAACAGATGCCCGCGCTCCCTCAGGACGTTGCCGAGCCGAGGCAGCTCGGCGCGCGGAACGCCATGAATGCCCGCCCGCTTCGCCTGGAAATGCACGGCCGAGAAACAGGCGACATAGTAGAGGAGGGCCGGGATCACCGCCCAGATCGTCACTTGCGCGTAGCTGACGCCCATGAATTCGGCCATCACGAAGGCGGCGGCACCCATGATCGGCGGCATGATCTGTCCGCCGGTCGAGGCAACCGCCTCGACTCCGGCAGCAAAATGCGGCTTGAAGCCCGTGCGCTTCATGAGCGGGATGGAGATCGGTCCATCGACCATGACGTTGGCGACGGCAGAGCCCGAAATGGTCCCGAACAGGCTCGAGCTGAACACCGACACTTTGCCGGGGCCGCCGGCCGTGTGGCCGGTGAGGCCCATGGCGAAGTCCATGAACAGCTGGCCGGTGCCGGTGCGCTCCATGAACGAGCCGAACATCACGAAGATCAGCACGTAGGACGCCGACACGGCCAGCGGGATGCCGAAGATTCCCTCCGTCGTCATGTAAAGTTGATCCAGCAGCCGCATCGGCTCGAGGCGGGCGACCAGCAGGCCGTAGACGAGGAAGATGATGGCCGTCAGGGGCAGGGCCCACCCGATCACGCGCCGAGTCGCCTCGATGACGATCACCGTCAGCACCACGCCCATGACGATGTCGGAGGGGAAAAGGTCGTCGACGTAGAAAATGCGCTCGACGATGTAGCTGTAGTTGAGGAATAGGTAGAGGATTGGCGCCGCGCCGAGCGCGAGCAGCGAGTAGTCGAGTAGGCTGGGCGTCGGGCTCTGGCTGGCGTTCCCACGATAGAGCAGGAAGACCAGCGTCAGCGCGAACAGCAGGTGCGTGCCGCGGTAGGGAATTGCCTCCGGCGATCCGAACGCGATCGCCCACATGTGATAGACGGCCATGGCGACGCCGACGGCGCCCACCACGAGGCGCACAATGCCGGCGTAGCTGAGATCGATTTTCATGGCCGCACCTCCCCCGGAGGCCGATCGCGCGGCCTGGGCCGGCGCAAAAGACGGCCGGCGCGCGTCAACCGCGCCGGCGCGTCGAGGGTGTGGAGGCTACTTGGACGCCACCGTGATGCCGGCTTCCTTGTAGTACTTCGCTGCACCAGGGTGGAACGGCACGCCGATATCGGCCGCCATCTCGGCTGCCTTGAGCTTGGCGATATCCTTGGCGACGGTCGCCAGCGTCTTGGTGTTGTCGGCGATCGTCTTGGTCATGGCGTACACTTGATCGGCCGGCAATTTGCACGATGCCACCACGTGGGTGAAGAAGCCGATCACCTGCAGGTCCTTATCCTGCTTGGGATAGGTGCCCTTCGTTAGGGTGATCATTTTGTAGCTCGGATTGAGCTTGAGCATGTTCTGGTAGACGTCGGTCTGCTCGAAGAACTTCACCTCGCGAGCGGACTGCAGATCCATGATCGCGCCTGCGGGGGCCTGGGTGTTGAGGCCGAAGGCAACCGCATGGCCATCCTTCATCTGGTTCACCGAGTCGGTGTAGCCGACGAAGCTCACCTTCAGGTCCTCGTACTTGAGGCCGTGCGCCTCGAGGAAGTGTCGGGTGATCACCTCGCCGGTGTTGCCGCGTTGCTGAGTCGTGATGCTCTTGCCCTTGAGATCTGAGATCTTTTTGATGCCGGCGTCGGCGAGCACCACGAACTGGAAGTACTGCGGATAGAGCGAGGCGATGTTGCACACGTCGGCGTGCGGCTTGTTGAACGGCGCGCGGCCCGCCATCGCGTCGGCGGTCGAGATCGAGTTGGCGAGCCCGATCTCGGCCTTGCCCTCCTCGATCGCGCGCACGTTGGCGATGCCGGCGCCCGGCAGGACCTGAATGCTGGCGCCTGCGACGGCCTTCTCCCACAGGTCCTTGAGCTGGCCGCCGAGCGGGATCCAGGAGCCCCCCTGCGGCCCCGTCATCATGCGAAGCTC
>DATEVP010000312.1:0-5758 GCA_035258465.1 Hyphomicrobiaceae bacterium | reverse complement strand
CGCCCCAGTACGCGCGCGTCGACCGCTCGAACTGGCCAGGCGCGGCCATCGTGCGGCCTCGCAAATAACCCCATCCGACAGTCCGCTGTGTTAGGATGATTGCCAAATTGTCCGGCAGAGCGACTTGACCCTATGTACTGTTAAGCAGTACCTGTATGAATGATGCGGATTTCGAATGGGATGACGCCAAGGCCCGCCGCAACTACAATAGGCACGGGGTCACGTTTGAGATTGCCAAGAAGGCGTTCCGTGATCCCGCCATGGTGGAAATCCTCGACGAACGCGAGGACTATGGCGAGGATCGCTATCTTCTCATTGGCATGGCCGACGGCCAGCTGCTCAGCATCATCTACACCGAACGAAACGAACACTACCGTTTGATCTCGGCCCGGCGAGCGAACAGAGATGAGCAAGACCACTACTTCACGCAGAATCGCAAAGGCGAAACCTGATCTTCGGCCCCTGCGTCCGATGACGGCCAAAGAAATCGAAGCTGCGGCACGCGCCGATCCTGGTGCGCAGCCATTCACCAAGATCGAGCTTGCTCGCATGAAGCATACCCCGCGCGCCAAGCTGATCCGGCGCGCGCTCGGCCTCACCCAAGAGGAATTTGCTGCGCGGTTTCACATCCCGCTCGGTACGCTGAGGGATTGGGAGCAGGGGGCGGCAGAGCCAGACCAGGCCGCGCGCGCCTATCTTACCGTGATTGGCCGGGACCCGGATGCCGTGCGCAAAGCGCTGCAACCGCTCCAGAGGCGAGCAGCTGCGTCAGTGGCCTGATCCCGGGCGCCGCCCATTGTGGGCGACCGAAGCCGTGCCCATTTCTCGAAAGCGGCGCATAGTGGGCGCCGGGGCGCGGGCCGTGACACCACGAGGATAGGCATGGGTTGGTCGATCAAGCTGTTCGATGTCGGCGGCACGGCCGTCCGCATCCACATGACGTTCTTCCTGCTGCTGGCCTGGATCGGGGCCGTGCACTGGATGCGCGGCGGGGCGGCAGAGGCGGTCGACGGCGTCCTCTTCATTGCCATCCTGTTCCTGTGCGTCGTGCTGCACGAGTTCGGCCACGTTTTCGCGGCGCGCCGGTACGGCATCGGCACCTCCGATGTGACGCTGCTGCCGATCGGCGGCGTGGCGTCGCTGGAGCGCATGCCGGAAAAGCCGAGCCAGGAGATCGTGGTGGCGCTGGCCGGGCCGGCGGTCAATCTCGTCATCGCCTTCGTCCTGGTCGTGCTGCTGGGGGCGCGCTTCGACCTGTCGCAGATGGCCCAACTCGAGCAGGCGCAATCCACCCTGATGGGGCGGGTTGCGGCCGCCAACATCGCGCTCCTCGTGTTCAACCTGATCCCCGCCTTTCCCATGGACGGCGGCCGCGTCCTGCGGGCGCTGCTGGCGACGCGGATGGGCTTCACGCGGGCAACGCGTGTCGCGGCCTACGTCGGCCAGGGGCTTGCGGTGCTGTTCGGGTTCCTCGGGCTCTTCGGCAATCCGCTGCTGGTCTTGATCGCGGTGTTCATCTTCCTCGCCGCCAGTGGCGAGGCGGGCTACGTGCAGGCGCGCGACTACACGCGCGGCTATCTCGCCTCGCATGCCATGATCACCGCCTTTCAGACGCTCAGCCCCGCTTCCACATTGGACGACGCGGCGGCGATGCTCCTGCACACCACGCAGCAGGAGTTTCCGATCATCGACGGGGGCGGATACCTGCGCGGCGTATTGACCAGGGAGACGCTCATTGCGGCGCTGCGCGAGCGAGGCGGGGAAGCGCCCGTGCTGGCCGTGATGGAACGAAACGTGCCGACCGTGCCGGAGAGCGCCTGCCTCGATAACGTCTTCGAGCAGCTGCGGGGCAAGGGGCGCTTCGTCGGCGTCGTCGATCCGCAGAAACGCCTCGTCGGCTACATCACGTCGGAGAACCTGGCCGAGCTCCTGATGATCCGCTCCTCGAAGGACGCGCGCGCCGAGCAGGCCGCTTGAATGCGGAGCGCTTTGGCGCCCTTCAGGTCGCGGTGAAATGACCGCTATAGAGTCTGCGGCTGGAGGCTGCTACGCCGGCGCACCAGCAGGAGCGCGAGCAGCAGCGTCGGCACCAGCAGGGCGAGCCCCAGGCCGACCATCTGCACCTCGGAAAGCGGCATGATGCCACCGCCCGGTGTCGCCAGCACGACCCCGCCGAGCACAAGCAGTATCCGCAGCGGCCACTCCAATAGGCCGGCGCCACGCAGGTCGCCGACGCCCGACTGGTAGCCCTGGATGCCGCCGCAGATGAAGAGCGTGCCCGTGCCGATCAGCAGCGTGAGCCCGAGAGCTTCCAGGTAGGGGCTGGGGCCCTGCAGCACGAGGGACGGGTTCAGCACGAAGAAGAACGGGATGAAATAGACGATGCTGCCGACCCACATGCTCTCCCAGCCGGTCCGCATGGCCGGTGCACCGGCTATGCCGGCCGCCGCGAAGGAGGCGATCGCCACCGGCGGCGTGATGGCGGACAGCATGCCCCAGTAGAAGATGAACATGTGCACGGCCATCCTGTTGAGGCCGAGCTTCTCCAGCGCGGGGGCGACCAGGATGGCGAGGAAGATGTAGCAGGCCGTGGTGGTGAGGCCGAGGCCCAGCACGAGGCTGGTGACCGCGCACATGCCGAGCAGCAGAAGGACGTTGTCGCCGGCGATGCGCAGGAGATCGTTGGCGAGGCTCGACACGACCCCGGTCATGGAGAAGGCGCCGATCAGCAGCCCGCAGCCGGCCAGGATGCCGATCAGCTCGACGAACGTGCGCCCATTCAACTCGAGGAAACTGATCAGTGTCCTCGGCGTCCAGCGGCTGCCCTTGGAGAACAGCTGGTTGAGCACCAGCAGCAGCGCGGTGGCATAAAAGGGCGCGTGGCTCTCGCGCTTGAAGTGCAGCAGCATGACGATCAGCAGCGCGATCACCAGCAGATAGTACCAGCCCTCCTTGATGGTGGTCCAAGCGCTGGGCAGCTCCGCGCGCGACAGACCCTTGAGGCCGTTGCGGGCGGCATAGGCGTCGACCTGCGTGAACAGTGCGACATAGTACAGCGCGGCTGGGATGACGGCGGCCAGCGCCACCTCGGCGTAGCTGATATTGAGGAACTGGGCGATGACGAAGGCGGTGGCGCCCATCACGGGCGGCGCCAGCACGGCGCCGGTCGAGGCGCAGGCTTCGATGGCCCCTGCATACGACGCGCTGAAACCCGTGCGCTTCATGGTGGGGATGGTCATGGTGCCGGCGGTCAGCACGTTGGAGACCACGCTGCCCGACATCATGCCGAGCAGGCCGCTGGCGAAGATGCCGACCTTGGCGGCGCCGCCGCGGAACGTGCCGCAGAGCGCGAACGCCAGGTTGATGAAGAACTTTCCCGCGCCCGTCATCATCAGGGCGGTGCCAAACACCAGGAACCCGATTACCGTCTCGGCAAAGGCCTGGATGGGGATGCCGAGCAGGCTCTCGCTGGAGAGCACGTGGTAGGCGGTCGCCTGCTCCAGCGTCGACTGGTTGCCCTTGAGGGGCCCGAGCCAGCCAGCCTCCGCGAACAGGGGATAGACGGTGAACGGCAGCACGCTCAAGAGCAGGCTCCAGCCGCCGGTGCGGCGCAGGGCCTCCATCAGCACCACCCACATGACGAGGCCGGCGGCGTTGACGGGCGCGGGCGCGCCGCCGAACTCCCAGCCGAGCTCGGCTGCCTTGCGCACGTTGAACATCAGGTAGAGGGAGCTGCCGATGGTGGCGAGGAACAGCAGCACGTCATAGAAGGGCACCCTGTCGAGCGGCGCCGTCGCGGTCCCCGGAAATATGAGGAACGTGAAGGGCAGCATGCACACGATCAGAAGGTAGTAGTACTCGGTATTGAGCTGCGTGAAGCCGACGAAGAAGCGCAGCGTGAACTGCTGGTTGATGCACAGACCGATCGTCACCGCCGTCATCGCGACGAGCAGCCAGCGCCACGGCCCCGTCAGCCTGCGCACGCGCGTGACTTCGGCCTCGACCGGACCGATTTGAATGTGCGGATCGGCGAACTCGATTCTTGCGGCCGTGGAGCCGGTCTTGTCGGGTGCTGGCGGCACGCGGGTTCCTGAACGACGCCCCAGGGCCGATGAGCCAGGCAGCGCAACGACGCGCGTTCGTTACGCCGGACGGCGCTGCCCGGCGGGCTTCACTCGAATATCGGGTCCATCCCGGCCGCAGCCAGCCCTGACTTGCGCGCAGCCATCCAGGCCTTGGTAAAGGCGTCCTTGTCGTCGGGCGGGTTGCCCTTCACGAACGTGCCCCAGGCCGCCGCCAGCGTCGTCTGACGCTTCAGGAGCTTCTGGTTGTGCGCCTCGTGCTCGGCTTTCCAGGCGCCAGCCTCCTTGAGCGCCTTCACCGCCCCCTCGTGGTAAGGAACCACCCATGCCATGTTCTGGCGCTTGACATCGAGGCCGGCTGCACCGGGCGCTCCGTCCTTGTAGGCGTCATAGCCGACGATCATCGCCTTGGTCAGGGCGTACACCTGCTCGGCCGGCTGCTCGGCGTAGGTCATGAAGATCGGATACGCATAGGACGGCAGCTCCGCGGGGTTCTGCGGCGACACGCCGACGCCGCACGTGGCCTTGTGGGGCAGGAAGTAGGGGCCGATCTTGAGCAGCCGGGCCCAGCCTTCCTTGTCGGCGGCCGGCGTGGGCGGATAGGTCAGCCCGCGCGGAGAGGTCTCGGCCTCTTTGGCCTGACCCGAGATGGTGGAGGCGATGGCGGCATCGACCTCATTGTTGAGGATGCCCTTCCACATGGCACCGTAGCTGGAGAATTCCACGAGCTTCACGTCGGCCTTGGTGAGGCCGCCGAAGGCGAGGATCGCATAGGCGTTCTGGTTGAGGGCGGGAGAGCCGACGACGATGCCGACGCGCTTGCCCTTCAGGTCCTTGATCTCCTTGACGCCGGTGTCCTTGGCGACGCCGAGCGAGATGGCGTTGCAGTCGGTGGACGAGAGCATCAGGCGCAAGGGCTGCGGCCCCCACTCCTTGGCCGTAAACTCGAACACCCCTTCCTGCGCGAAATAGGTGCCTATCCCCATGGCCGAGGTCTGGGCGCGGCCGGTCTTGAGCGGCGTCAGGCGGGCGACATCATTGCCAGCAGGCAGCACGCGCACGTCGGCGTTGTACTTGTCCTTGAGCATTTTGCCGACGGCAACGGCGATGTTGAACCCGGAAGAGCCGGTGTCGTAGGCCGTCACCGTCAACGTCGAAGGCAGCTTGATGTCCTGCCCGAGCGCGATCCCGGCCGGCACGAGCAGAGCCCCCGCACAGGCGATGATGGTTGCCGCAACGGCGCTACGACGCATGCTTTCCTCCCATTCATGATCCCAGCGGGTCTTCGACGGCCAGGGATGTCGTTGCCGCGGTCTCGCGCCGCGTGTTCCCAGCAGCATGCCATCAATGGCCGCGTTGCGCAATTCGCGGCCACGCCCAGCGAACGCGGTTCCGCATTTGCAAACGTCAGCCAGAGCGCGCCGCCTCACCCCGGCTTCGCCGTCTGCTCGGCGATCCAGCGCATGAAGTCCTCCGAGCCGCCGGTGACCGGTAGCACCAGCAGGGCCGGGTTGGTGTAGGGGTGCAGCTTGCGAGCTTCGGCGATTGCCTCGGAGGCCAGCGAGCCGCGTGTCTTGATGATCATCGCCGCCTCGCTTTCGCGCTGGCGTTTACCCTCCCAGACATAGATGGCGGTCATGCCGGGGAAGATGTTGACACAGGCGGCCAGGCCGCGG
>DATEVP010000311.1:0-2351 GCA_035258465.1 Hyphomicrobiaceae bacterium | reverse complement strand
GGGTGATGTAAACCCGTCGATGCAACACCTTTTGATTCAATGGAATCAGGGAGGTGTTGTATGTCGAGAAGGCGATTCACGCCCGAAGAGCGGGCGGCATTGTGGAAGGACTGGAAGGCCGGCTTAACGCTCAAAGAGATTGCGCGAAGGCTCAATCGATCGTCGCCCAGCGTGCTTTTGGTTTTAAGGCGCGACGGCGGGTTCGCTCCTAGAACCCGACGTCGCGCTGCCCGGGCGCTGCGGGTTGAAGAGCGCGAAGAGATCTCCCGCGGTTTGGCAAGCGGCCTGTCGATCCGCGAGATCGGCCGGCGCTTGAGACGCGCAGCTTCCACGGTAAGCCGGGAGATAGGCCGCAATGGTGGGACCCAGGGCTATCGAGCGGCCGAGGCCGATGCATGTGCCTGGCAGCGGGCGCACCGACCGCAACGCTGTGCGCTGGCGCGGCGTCCGAGGCTCAGGCATTGGGTTGCCGAGCACCTGCAGCGCGACTGGTCGCCGCGCCAGATTGCCATTGGCCTTAAGCACGCCTTCCCGGATGATGGCTCCATGCGGGTATCGCACGAGACCATCTATCGAAGCCTCTTCATTCAGGCGCGTAATGTCCTGAAGAAGGAACTCCTGGGGCATCTCAGGCGCGGCGGTTTCATGCGCCGGCGATGTAGCCAACCGGCAGCGCACCCGGCGATCGTGGACGGCATCTCGATTCGCGAGCGTCCAGCCGAAGTCGAAGACCGCGCCGTTCCTGGCCATTGGGAAGGCGACTTGCTCATGGGCGGGGCCAGTTCGCAGATCGTGACGCTCGTCGAGCGCCACTCCCGCTACGTGATGCTCGTCAAAGTCGAAAGCAAGGACACGGTGACCGTCACTAAAGCCCTGGCGGCAAAGATCCGGCAGTTACCCGCTGAGCTTCGGCGCTCGCTCACCTGGGACCGCGGCACCGAGATGGCGGCTCACAAAGAGTTCACCATCGCCACCGACGTGCAGGTGTACTTCTGTGATCCGCACAGCCCTTGGCAGCGCGGCAGCAACGAGAACACCAACGGCCTGCTGCGTCAGTACTTCCCAAAGGGTCATGACCTATCTCAGGTCACACAGAAGGAGCTCAACCGAGTCGCCGGGCTACTTAACGAACGACCCCGGGAGACCTTAAACTGGCTGAGCCCTCGCGCAGCTTTAAGGGCTACCGTTGCATCGACGAGTTGAGATCACCCTGACCCCGATTTATTTGGGGGCCTGCGGCGGCGTCTCGGCGAACGCCGGGCGCTCCATCATCTTCGCGTAGTGGCGGGCAAGGGGCTCGTACTCCGCGGGCCAGTCCACGTCGCCGGGCTTGCGAAAGCCGAGCCAGCCGAGGCAGCAGCCCACCGCGATGTCGGCGAGCGAGTACTTTTCGTTGTGGCACCAGGGGCGCTCGCCGAGCTCGGCGGCCATCTGCGCCATGCCGCGCTTCATGCGCGCGAGCTGCTTTTCGCTCCAGGCCTTGCTGCGTTCCGCTCTCTCGCGCTGCGCCTCGGAGCGCACCAGTATCGCCGCGTCCAGCACGCCGTCGGCGAGCGCCTCCCAGCGGCGCACCGCGACGCGCTCGCGCATGTCGTCGGGGATCAGGCGGCTGATGGGCGATACGGCGTCGAGGAATTCGACGATGACGCGCGAGTCGTAGAGCGAGCTGCCGTCGTCGAGCACCAGCGTCGGGATCTTGCCGAGCGGGTTGTGCGGGTTGACCGGGTTCTCGACCGGCTGCACGTCGACCAGCTCGAGGTCGCAGTCGATCTTCTTCTCCGCGAGGACGATGCGCACCTTGCGCGTGTAGGGGCTGGCGAGGGAGGCGAGTAGCTTCATGGGGCGCGGATTATACCTGTGCGATACAGGCTTTAACGCGCTCCTTGAGCGCCGGGATGACCTCGTTTTCGAACCAGGGATTCTTTTTCAGCCATTGGCGGTTGCGCCAGCTCGGGTGCGGCAGGGGGAAGTATTCGGGCAGGTATTCATCATAGGCGCGCACCGTGCCGGAAAGGGAAGGCTTCTTTGTTAAAGATAGATAGTAGTTTTGTGCATAGCGGCCGACCAACAACGTGAGGCGCACGCCGGGCAGCGCCGCGCGGAACTTCGGCTGCCAGAGCGGCGCGCACTCGGGGCGCGGCGGCAGGTCCGCGCCGCCGGCCGTGCCCGGATAGCACAGTCCCACCGGCACGATGGCGATGCGCGAGACGTCGTAGAAGGCCTCGCGCTCGAGGCCGAGCCAGCCGCGCAACACGTCGCCCGAAGGATCGTTCCAGGGGATTCCGCTCTCGTGCACTCGCCGACCGGGCGCCTGGCCGACGATCAGCAGCCGCGCGCCGCGCGCGGCGCGA
>DATEVP010000310.1:0-3753 GCA_035258465.1 Hyphomicrobiaceae bacterium | reverse complement strand
ACGCGGTGGGCACGCTTCGCTTTGCCCACCCTACGAAATCAAACCGCCGGACGCTGAGACGCGCCGCGGCGACAATGCTGTGCGCGTGTCGGGCCCGCTTTGGTCCACGCGCAATCTGGAAAATTGGATGCATGGGGCGCGCGAAATGTGGAAGATGAAGCATGCTGAACACGAAGATGACGCCGTCCGGGCAACCTATTCTCCAGGTTCGCGATCTGGTTCGCGCCTTTGGCGGCATCCTTGCCGTCAACGAGTTCAGCCTCGATGTCTATCCGGGTTCGATTCATGGCCTGATCGGTCCCAACGGCGCCGGCAAGACCACCACCTTCAACGTCATCAGCGGCTTCTACGCGCCGTCGAGCGGCAAGGTCATCTATCTCGGAGAGTACATTTCGGGGCGAGAGACCAGCGCGCTCGCCGAGCTTGGGCTGATCCGCACTTTTCAGGGCACGACCCTGTTTCATGCGCTGAGCGTGCGCGACAATGTCCGCCTCGGCTGTCACCGCAGCGCCAAAGCCGGTCTCGCCCGCCGCATTCTCGGGCGCGACCGCGCCACGGAAGAGGCCGCCGACGCGAAGGCGCAAGGTATCCTCGAGTTCTTCGGCCTGCAGGGTCAGGCTGAAGTGCTTGCCTCCGACCTGCCCCATGGTCATCAGCGCGCCCTCGGTGTGGCGGTGGCGCTGGCCGCCGATCCCAAGCTCATGCTGCTCGATGAGCCGTTCACCGGTATGAACGCGGAGGAGACGCGGCGGATGGGCAAGCTTGTGCGGCGCCTGCGCGACGAGCAGGGCGTGACCATCATGCTGATCGAGCACGACATGCAGGCGGTGATGGGCTTGTGCGAAACCATCACGGTGATGAATTTCGGCAGGCGCCTGGCGGAAGGAACGCCGGCCGAGGTGCGCGCCAATCCCGCCGTCATCGAGGCTTATCTGGGAAGCGCGAACGATGCTGCTTGAGATCAGAGGCGTCCACGTCCACTACCACAAGGTGGCGGCGCTCAAGGGCATCGACATGGAAGTGCCCGAGGACGGCATCGTCACCATCATCGGCGCCAACGGCGCGGGCAAAAGCACCACCTTGCGCGCCATTTCCGGGCTCGTGCGGATCAGCCAGGGCGAGATCCTGTTCGCAGGGGTGCGCATCGACCGGCTTCCGCCGGAGAAGATCGTGGCGCTCGGCATTGCCCATGTCCCCGAAGGCCGCCGCATCTTTCCCGACCTGACCGTCGAGGAGAATCTGGGCACCGGGGCGTTCCTGCGCTCCGACAAGGCGGGGATCGCCGAGGATCTCGACGAGGTGTACCACCATTTCCCGCGCCTGAAGGAGCGCCGCAAGCAGTGGGCGCGGGCCCTGTCGGGGGGCGAGCAGCAGATGCTCGCCATCGGCCGGGCGCTCATGTCGCGGCCGAAGATGCTGGTTCTCGACGAGCCCTCGATGGGCCTGTCGCCGGTCATGGTGCAGGAGATCGCGCGCATCGTTCGCGATATCGTCGCGCGCGGCGTGCCGGTCGTGCTGGTCGAGCAGAACGCCGAACTGGCGCTCAGGCTGGCGCGCTACGCCTATGTGCTGGAGACCGGCAGCATTGCGCTGCAAGGGCCGGCGCATGAGCTGCATGACAACGCTCACGTGAAGCGGGCCTATCTTGGTGGCTGAAACCTGGAGCGCGCAGGAGCTCCTCGCGGCGGGCTGGAGTGAAGCCGATCTCGCCTGGGAGGGGATCGCGGAACGGGCGGCCGAGGCGGTAGCGCAGCAAGACTACGTGCGGGCGAAGGACGAAGCGGGCCAAGCGCTGCAGATCGCGCGTGCCGAGTTCGAGCCGATCGACCCTCGCCTCGGCACGAGCCTCGCCAATTTCGGCCTGTGCCTGCACCTGTCGGGCCACGGCGCCGGCGTTGCGCCGTTGTATGGCGAGGCGCTCGAGGTGTGGCGGAGCGCCGACCCGTGGATCGCCCGCCTGGACGCGCCGCGGATGGCGCGCAGCTCGCTCTTCCACATGCGCATGGAGGCGCGCCACCGCGACACCTACCGGGCAAGGTGGCAGGAACGCTGGCGGGAGATGGCCTTGGAGGCGAAGGCGAGGCTCGAGGCGTTGAACGCGTGCCCTGGCGCTCCGGCGGGAACCGCCTCCGACGCGTCGGCGCGCTGGCGGCGCGAGCGTCCGGCCATGCTCAATGACACGCGCAAGCTGATGGCGGCCGCCTTTTTGCTTTTGGCGCCGCCCGCGCCCAACGCGAACACCGTATGAGAAGTGCCTGAAGAGCGCCGCACTTATTCCGCCGGCTGCTCGGCGACGGCGCGCTTGTGCTTCCGCCCGGCGATCCATCCCCTGATCCTGGGCACCAGGCTTTCCAGGCCGTTCGGCAGGAACAGAATGGAGACGATGAGGATCGCGCCGTACAACATCGGCCGCATCTCGTCCACCCCCAGCGCGCGCAGCACCACCTCGTTGAGAATCGTCAGAGTGACCACGCCGATGATCGGGCCGTAGAACGTCGCGGTTCCGCCCACGATGGCCCAGATCAGGACGTAGACCATCTCCTCCACGTCGAACCGGTTCGGATTCACCGTGCCGACATAGTGGGCATAGAGCGCGCCGGCGAGGCCGGCGAAGAACGCCGAGATGACGAAGGCCAGCATGCGATAGCGGAAGGTGTCGACGCCGACGGATTGGGCCAGCTTGTCCTGCCAATGTATGGCGTGGAAGGTGAGGCCGATGCGAGAACGCTCGACCCGGTAGAGAATGACCAGCGAGATCGCTACCACGATGAGGCAGAGATAGTAGTAATTCACCGGATTGTAGAAATCGATCGAGAGCATCTCGATGTCGGGGAAGGGCGGAATAAGCTTGATACCCTTCGGTCCGCCGAACAACCAAGTCAACTCGCTCCACTTCCAGATCAGCCGGATGACCTCGCCGGCGGCGAAGGAGCCGATCAGGAAGTAAAAACCCTTCATGCGGAACAGGGGGAAGCTCAACAGGAAGGCGAGCAATCCCGCCATCGCCGCCCCCGCCAGCATGGCCAATGGCACCGGAACCCCAAGTAGCTTGGCGGTGAGCGCCGAGCCATAGGCGCCCACACCCATGATGACCACATGGGCGAGCGACCATTCCCCGGTCAGCGTCAAGAGCCGGTAGCTACAGACCAGCAGCACGTTGATCACGAGAAGGACGAGGATCTCCTGCTGCGATAGGGACAGCAGATGCGGCAGCACGATCAGCGCCGCCGTAAGCAGGACAAATCCGAGCGCCCAGGACAGTCCGCTGCTGGCGGCGCGTTCAGGCACGTTCCTTGGCTCCGAAAAGTCCGGTCGGCTTCACGATCAAAACGATGAGCATCAGCAGCAGGCCTACGATGTTGGCGAGCGTCCCATCATAAATCGTGGTGACGAAGGTATTCACGAAGCCGTAGAGAACGGCCGCGAGCACCGCGCCTTCCAGAGAGCCAACGCCGCCGACGATGATGATGATGAACGCCGTGATGATGACGGGATGCCCCATATACGGGGTCGGCGAGACGAGTGGCGCGGTGAGCGCGCCGGCGACGCCGGCGAGAGCCGCGCCGATGAACATGGCAAGCCGGGCGGTATGGTTTATCGACATGCCCTGAAGGGCGGCCGCCTCGCGGTCCTGCGCGCAGGCGCGGAGCGCCCAGCCGAACTTGCTCTTGCGCAGAAAGAACCACAGCGCGGAAAGCAGCCCGACCGCGGCCAGGATAACGTAGAGCCGCTGATAGGTGAGCACCACGCCGT
>DATEVP010000309.1:0-2954 GCA_035258465.1 Hyphomicrobiaceae bacterium | reverse complement strand
ACCCGTCGCATCGCCGCCACGCCACCCAGCTGCCGTTGACGCATGCGGGCATGCACTGGTTCATCGGCCATTATCTGCGCGGCCCCGGCGATAAGGACGACTGGCGTGCCTCTCCGCTGCGCGCCGCCGACTTTGCGCGCTTGCCGCCGGCTTTGGTCATCACCGCCGGCTTCGATCCGCTGCGCGATGAAGGCGAAGCTTATGCTGCGGCCCTGCGCGGGGCCGGCGTCCCGGTCGAGCACGAGCGCTTCGAGGGCCAGATCCACGGTTTCGTCGCCATGGGACGAATGGTGGCCGACGCCGATCGCGCGATTAGGCGGGCGGCGGCCTTCCTGCGGCAGGCCTTCAAGCTTTCGTAAGCCATACCTGCTCTCTATTTTTCCACTGTTTCCGGCGTCCGCGACTTGGCTGCTGCAATCAGGATGAGCACAATGCCGCAAGCGGAGGCGGCGGCAACCAATTGCCTCGCGCGGCGTCCTTTCCGCTGCCGCAATTGGGCCGTGCTGCCGCCCGCCCGAGCCGCCACAGTGATGGAGCAAAGCCTGTGCGCGGCGGTTGTTTGAGTCGCACGCAAGGGGCTTTCCTGCTAAGCGTGAATATCTGGGAATCAGGGATGGGCTCAAACCTCCCGGCACGAGGTGACATGCGCATTCGTTTTCTGGTGCTCGCCGGATTTGTTGCGGCCACTGCGCTCTGCGTCTTGCCCGGAATGCGGTCGGCGGCAGGGGCCGTCGGCGGCGCGACCAACAAGTCCGCCGAGGCGAAATCGCTGCTCGGCAGCTATCTCGCCGGCCGGGTTGCCCGCGGACAGAACGACACCGACGTGGCGGCCGTCTATTACCGCCAGGCCCTGGCGCGCGACCCCGGCAACGACGTGCTCGTCGAGCAGTCGTTCCTGATGGAGCTCACCGAGGGCAATTGGTCTCGCGCCGAGACGCTGGCGCGCGAGCTGGCGCAATCGCAGCCGACCAATCGCACCGCCCGGTCGTTCATGGGTCTCGTCGAGTTCAAGGCGAAGCAGTACGCGGCGGCCGATGAGCATTTCAAGGCGGCCAGCGCCAACCCGATCGGCGAGCTGACCAGCACGCTGGCACGCGCATGGCTCTATCTGGCTGACGGCAAGGCGCAGGAGGCTCTGGCCACGCTCGATTCACCCAGACAGCCGGAGTGGGCCCAGTATTACTTGCGCTATCACCGCGCCCTCCTTGCCGATGCGGCGGAGCGCCCAGCCGACGCGCGCGCCGCCTACGAGCGCATCCCCAAGAACGACCAGAAGACGTTGCGCATCGCGCTCGCCTATGCGCGCCACGCCGCCAACAGCGGCGATGCCAAGCTGGCGCTCGGCGTGCTCAAAGGGCACTTCGACCGGACCAAGAGCGAAGGGCACCCCACCGCGCTGGCGCTGCAGGAGGAAATCGAAGGCGGCGGGCGGCCGGGGCTCCTCATCACCACGCCCACCGAGGGCATGGCCGAGGCCTTCTATGGGCTGGGCGAGGCGCTCGCCGGCGAGGGCGGCGTCAGCGTGGGTGCCGTCTATCTGCAGTTCGCCCTCTATCTGACGCCGGAGTTCCCGTTCGCGCTGGCGTCGCTGGCGAACGCCTACGAAACGACGAAGCGCTACGACGCGGCCATCGCCGTCTACGATCGCATTCCCAAGGGCTCGCCGCTGCAGTTGAGCATCGACATTCGCAAGGCCCTCAACCTCAATCAGCTCGAGCGTGTCGACGAGGCCCAGAAGCTGCTCGACGAGGTCGCCAACAACAATCCCCTGGACATCCGACCGCTCGACGCGCTCGGCAATATCATGCGCAGCCATAAGCGGTTCGGCGAGGCGGCCGAGTATTACACCCGCGCCATCGCGCTGATCGGCAAGCCCGAGCCGAAGCATTGGTCGTACTATTACTCGCGCGGCACCTCCTACGAGCGGCTGAAGAAATGGCCGCTGGCGGAAGCCGACCTGCAGCTTGCCCTCAAGCTCAGCCCCGATCAGGCGCTCGTGTTGAACTACTTGGGCTATTCGTGGATCGATCAGAACCGCAACTTGAAGCAGGGTCTCACCCTGATCGAGAAGGCGGTGCGCCAGAAGCCCGACGACGGCTACATCGTCGACAGCCTCGGCTGGGCCTTCTTCCGCATGGGCAACTTCAAGGAGGCGGCCAAGCACCTTGAGCGCGCCGTCGAGCTGCGCCCCGAGGACCCAGTCCTCAACGATCATCTGGGCGATGCCTACTGGCGCGTCGGCCGCGAGCGCGAGGCGCGCTTCCAGTGGGACCAGGCCCTGACGCTCAAGCCCGAGCCGGAGGATGCCGAGAAGATCAAGCGCAAGCTGCAAAAGGGCTTGGCCGTTCCGGTCCAGGCGCGCCAGGTCAAGCGCACCAAGGAGGTGCAGAGCAACCAGGCGGGCAAGAAGCGCACCTCGGTCAATCCGGCGCCGAACCCCTTCTTTCAATGAGCTGAGGCCGCGCCGGCCCACACTGTCGCCGCCAAGGCAGCGGCCTTTTCCGTCATGACGGCCATCCGCGAGATTGCCCGCGCCAAGATCAACCTGACGCTCTCCGTTATCGGCCGGCGGCCGGACGGCTATCACGAGATCGAGAGTCTGGTGAGCTTCGCCGACCTCGGCGACGGCGTGTCGCTGGAGCCGGGGTCCGACCGCCGCGTAACAACCAGCGGACCGTTCGCTGCCGCCATCGACGGCCCCAATCTTCTCGAAAAGGCGCTGGCGCTTCTGCGGGAGATCGAGCCCGGCCTGCGCCTCGGCACCGTCGCGCTCGAAAAGAACCTGCCCGTGGCCGCCGGCCTCGGCGGCGGGTCGGCCGATGCCGCCGCGCTCTTGCGCGCCGTGCGGCGGGCCAATCCCGATCTCGCAATGTGCGTGCCTTGGGACGCCGTGGCGGCGCGGCTCGGCGCCGACGTGCCCGTCTGCCTTACCGGCAAGCCGGCGCTCATTTCGG
>DATEVP010000308.1:0-6954 GCA_035258465.1 Hyphomicrobiaceae bacterium | reverse complement strand
GAGTACATCTTCGAGCTGGTCGACAAGTTCGCCGGCTACGGCTTCAACAAGAGCCACGCGGCGGCCTATGCGCTGGTCAGCTATCACACGGCCTATCTCAAGGCGAACTATCGCGAGGAGTTCCTGGCCGCGTCCATGACGCTCGACATGGGCAACACCGACAAGCTCGCCATGTACACGGCGGAAGCGAAGAAGTCGGGCATCGCGATCCTGCCGCCCTGCATCAATGCGTCGGAGGTGGATTTCCTGGCCGGCGACAAGACCATTCGATATTCGCTCGCTGCGCTGAAGAACATCGGCGCGCAGGCGGTGGAGAGCATCGTTGCCGAGCGCGCGGCGGGCGGCCCCTTCAAGGACCTCGCCGACTTTGCCGGCCGCTGCAGCACCAGGACGCTCAACAAGCGCGCGCTGGAGACGCTGGCAGCAGCCGGCGCTTTCGATGCGTTCGAGTCCAACCGCGCCCTGGTGCATGGCAATGTGGAGTCGCTGCTGGCGTTCGCCAGCCGGCAGGCCTCCAACGAGGCCCAGGGCACCAGCGACCTCTTCGGCGGCGGCGCCGCGGCGCGGCCGCAGCTCGACATGCGCCCCTTCAAGGCATGGACGCCGATGGAGCTTCTGCAGCGCGAGTTCGAGGCCGTGGGGTTCTTCCTCTCGGGCCACCCGCTCGACGCCTACGCCGCGATCCTGCCCAAGCTCGGCATCGTCAGCTACGCCGAGCTCGACGCGCGGGCGGACCGCGGTGTGGTCGCGGGGCGGCTTGCCGGCATCGTCGTCGCCGTGCGCGAGCGCCGGTCGCAGAAGGGCAACAAGTTCGCCTTCGCCCTGTTCTCCGAGCCCACGGGCCAGTTCGAGGCGGTGATCTTCTCCGAGACGCTCGCGGCCGCGCGCGCCCTGCTCGAGCCGGGCACGGCCGTGCTGCTCACTGTCGAGGGCGAGCGCGACGGCGACGTCCTCAAGCTGCGGGCGCAGGCGATCCAGTCGCTGGACGAGGCCGCCAACGGCGTGCAGCGCGGCCTCAGGATCGTGCTCGACCGGCGCGCGATCGAGGCCGGCAGGAGCCCGCTCGAGGAGCTGAAGGCGATGCTGCGCAGCGGCGGCAAGGGCATGCTGTGCCTCAGCGTTCCGCTCGACGACAGGGGCCGCGAGGTGGAGTTCGCCATGCCCGGCCGCTTCGACATCTCGCCCGCCCAGAAGGGCGCCATTGCCACGCTGCCGGGCGTGCTCGAGGTGGTGGATATTTGAAAAGGGTCCAGCATGCGCGGTGTCAGACCCTTTAGGGAATTCGTGACGGTCGCTCTACCCCCAGGAGCGGACGCGCGCGCCGACCGGTCTGCACGGTGAAAGGGTGCCAGGAGCCCTTGGCGCAAGCCGAGCAGTGGGGATTTTCCTGCACGCGTGAGATACCGCACCAGCAATGAAGAGATCCTCCGGCCAGCGGCCTCGGCGTCTCTTTGACCGAAGTCAAGCGCTCTCGTCTGGCGTTGCATCAAGCTGAAGATGGCCAAGGCAAGGTGGGCGCGCATTCGTACGTAGCAGTGGGCGGCTCTGTCGCCGTTCTGCCGGACGAGAGCGTTCGGTCACGCATCGGGGCCGCCGTATGAGAGGAGTCGATCATGACCTATCAAACGCTTACGCAACCCGCCGAGGTCGCAAGGTTCGCCATGCCTTGGCGATTGATCTTGTCGATGGTTTTTCTCGTCGGATCGGTTGCACCAAGTCCTGCCCAGACCGGGCCCCCAAGCGGCTGGAAGGCTAATCTGTTCAACGGTGGCGTCGTTCTCACTTCGCCGCCGGACGCAGCGGGTCGGCAGGTAAACTACATCCAGTTTACAGCCGAGCGTGGGTCGGGTGAAGCGCGCTCGCGCTTCACAAGCAAAGTCATGGAACTGCGCCGGAGGTTGGGCGGCCCCGCTCTGCCAGCTACAGGAGTGCGCGAGGAGACTTGGACAGCTCCCGATGGGCGCCGGCTCAGCAGTTTCTCGGATGGCTTCTGGACAACCGAGAAGGACACTAACGCGAAAATAACAATAGTCTCGTTTGGCTATCGCGTTGGCAACGACGATCAGATGTTCACGGTCCTGCACCCGAGCGAAATGTCCGACCGCGAGGAGCCGCTCAGCATCGCGATCGACAATATGGCCTCGCACTGGAAACAGAGCGCGCTCGTACGCCCGCGCGGCGGCGCCCGTCCGACGGTGGATCGTCCCGACACCACACAGGCACCGCAGCCGACGGCGCCGAGCGCCAAGCGCGAGGAGAAATGTACCATGAAGAATTTGCAGACAGGCGCTTACCAGAAGCCTAGCCAGAACTGCACGTATGTCGGCACGCAACGGCAGTGTTACACGAGATACGAATCGGTCCCAATTTATACCTACATGAGGGTTTGCAGCTGAAACCGCGGGGCCGGTGGGGGGTGGCGCGTGCCCGGGTAGCCCCGGTCGGGCAACGGCTTGACTACGGTGGATGCAATACCGTTTCCTGAAGTGTCTCGCTGCCCAGGGGTACGGCTAGTTGGTGACAAGAGCGTAGAGCAGGCATTCTTTCCGCATGGCACTGGCTAGTGGTTACCCCCTGCACCGTTGCCGACGATCGGATGCGATGCCGGGGGGGCCCGCCGCTCTCGCGCAACCAAGTTCGTGTCGTCGATGTTGTTGGCGCGTTGTTGAGCCGATGTTGCGGGTGTTGTTGTCGCTTGTTGAGAGGCGTGTTGAAGGTGCTCGGCAGCGCTCCGTACCTACCGGAGGGAACTTATCCCCGTCCACTCCGCGCCATGGCATGGTCGGCCTTGCCTCGGGTCACGAGGCGGTGCCTTCCGGGGGTGTCCGTCTCAGCCTACGAACCGGGGGTCGCAGTCCGATCAGCCTGACTTGGCAGGCCGCCAGGCCGGCGGAGCGCTACAGTCGGGTCCGGATCGCGGCGAGTGGGGCGTTTGGAGCCCATCTTCTACCGGAGGTCAGCGGGCTCTGGACGCCCCTCTCCTCTTCTGCCGCAAACCCTCGAGCGGAAACGCTGCGAGGATGAAGGTGCTTGACGAAGGGGGTCAGACCCCTCGCCTCACGTCGCGGATCGGCAGCGACCATGGAAGCGAGGGGTCTGACCCCGCTAGCCGCATGGCGACTCATCCGCCCGCCTGCCACTGCTTGATCGCGTCGATGGGCTGGATCAGCATGATGACGTTGAGGGTGAGGTTGTCGCGGATCAGCGCCAGCAGCAGAGCCTCGGTGGCGATCAGCAGGAACACCGTCACCCACGCGGGCAGCCGAGCCGCGAGCAGGAAGCCCACCACCATCGCCAGCATGTCGCCGACCGAGTTGACGATGCTGTCGCCGAAATAGTCGCGCGAGATGGTCTGGTCGCGATAGCGGTTGATGATGAACGGTGTGTTCTCGAAGATTTCCCAGGCGCCCTCGACGACGGCGGCGATGACGAGCCGCGCGGCGACCGACAGGTATCCACGGGAGAAGATCGACAGCAGCCAGTAGAAGATGATCCCGTGCAGAACGTGGCTGTAGGTGTACCAGTCGCTGAGATGCTGGGACATCTCCGAATCGGCGCGGCCGCCGTGCCAGAGCTTGACATAGCCGCACTTGCAGATGGGAATGCGGCCCGTCCAATAGAGGATCCAGGCCGCCAGCCCGATCAGGGCGACGCTGAGGAGGATCGCCGCGGGGAGCGACAGCCTCGGAAGCATCAGATTGGCACGCTGCTGCATGCTCCAGCATGGCACGGGCAAGGCAGCAGCGGAACCAGCCGCGCGGGGCCGGAGTTGCAGCCCATGGCCTGGCGCGGTAGGCGGGCCACACCGGCTCGGCCGGCTCGCCCTTTTCACAGGGCCGGCCGAGGGCCATTTTCCGCCACAGATCAGCGGTGTAGATGCGGGACATGCATCGGAAAACTGGCATGCGGCTGATGATCGTGGCGGCGATGGCGTTGGCCCTGCTGGGGCCGGGCCAGGCCATTGCTGCCTCCTGCGCCAAAGAGGATTTCGCCCGCGCCGTCGATCAGGCCGGCGCCGCGCTGCGCAAGCTCAACGCCGACAATACCCCGCGCCTGCAGGCGAAGATGCGCCAGCTCAAGCAGGCGAAAGGCTGGCCGGACACGGGCTTCGAGGAGAAGGCCTACGAGGCCTTGCAGGACGAGCGCACCGCCGGCCTCGATGCGCAGGCCAATGAGCTCCTCGCCAAGCTCGATGCGCTGGGGACGGTCGATCCGGCCAGCGATGCCGACTGCATCAAGCTGCAGGAGCTGACGGCAACCGGGCTGGAGCTGCAGGCGACCGTCAAGGCCAAGGCGGCCTACACGCTGGCCAAGCTCGACCAGATGCTCGGCATCGCGGCTGCTCCCGCCGCACCCACGCCTCCGCAGAAGCGCAGGCCCCCTGAGCCACCCAAGGCGCCCCCACCCACAGCCGCGCCGGCTCCGACCACTCCGAGCCCGCCCGCGCGACCACCACAAGATAGCGGCTGGTCGACCAAGACGACGGGCGAGCCCTCGGGCGACGTGGCAATTCTCGAGCCTTCGCCAATCCCTCAGGCGGTGCCGCCCCTGACACCCGAGGAGGAGGGCTACTCGATCCAGGAGATCATGGCGGCAAGCGAGGGGTTGTTCGGCAAGGTCTCGGCCAACCTCGCCGCCGTCATCGAGCATCTGTTCAAGAACAGCGGCCGCCCCACCGGCTACGTGCTCGGCACCGAAGGCGGCGGCGCCTTCCTCGCCGGCGTGCGCTACGGCAAAGGCACGCTCTACATGCGCGGCGGGGGAACGCAGAAGATTTTCTGGCACGGGCCATCGATCGGCACCGACGTCGGCGCCGAAGGATCGAAAACACTGATCCTGATCTACGGGCTGACCACGCCTGAGGAGCTCTACGCCGCCTTCACCGGCATCGACGGCTCGGCCTACCTCGTGGGCGGCGTGGGCGCGACGCTCGTCACCAACGGCCGCGTCATTCTGGCGCCGGTCCGCTCAGGGCTAGGCCTGCGACTCGGCGCCAATATCGGCTACATCCGCTTCACGCCGCGCGCCTCGTGGAACCCGTTCTGAACGGCTCCAAGTTTATTGCGCATATTGCGCCCATGCTTTTTGCTTGCACACCGGCGGAGCGCCGGTCTTGATGGTTGCACAAGAAAGAAAGATGCGGCTCCCGCGGTAGGCGCCGCCGATCCCGGAACGGGAGGGCCGGGCCTCATGCAAATGCACGACACGCTGCGCAGCGTGCAAGGCGAAACGGTCGCCGCCCGTCTGGCCGCCGCCTTCGATATCACGCAGGCGCAGGCCGAGGCCGTGATGCGGGCGGTGATGCCGGAGCTTGCGTGGCGCCTCGAGACCCACACGCTCTCGCGCGGTGGACTTGCCGATCTCGTGGAGGCGTTGGGCAGCAGCGACCACGCGAGCTATCTCGACCGGGCCGACGTGTTCCGCGACGAGGCGGCGCGCACCCATGGCAATGCCGTTCTCGGGCGCGTGCTCGGCTCCAAGGACCGCAGCCGGACGCTGGCGGCACGCGCGGCGCGTCAATCCCGGCTCGACCCGCGGCTGGTGCGCGCGATGCTGCCCGGATTGGGCACCGTGGCGATGGCGATGCTCGCCGTGCAGGCGAAGAGCAGTCTCGGCGAAATCCTGCAGAGGACTCCGCCGCTCGGCCGCCTCAGTCGCGGCAGCCCGCATGCCGATCTTGCCGACATCCTTCGCCGGCGTTGCGGAGCCGGGCCCTATTCGCCGCTGGTCCTGCCGCGCACCGTGCGCAGAGCGATCGCGCGCGCGGCCGGCTTTTCCCCGCGCGGGGCGATGGCCTGGTATCTGACCGCGCTGTGGCGCTTGCCTCGGCGGGTGCTGCGGCCGCTTGCGGCACGCGTTTTGTCGTGAGCCGAGCGTCGCCGAACGGCTGAGCCTAGCGGTACCGGCAAGGGCGGGCAGACGTCGAGCAGCTCCAGTTGCTGCCGCCGCCGGAGCAACTCATGGACTTGCTGACGGCCGCCGAATAGCTGCCCCAGGCACGGCCGTATTCCCACGCCGTGAAATCGACCCAGGCGCGGATGGCAGCCGCCTGCGCCGACGCCCTCGTTCTGCCGGTGCCGCTGCCGTCGTGGTAGTGATCGGCCATGCAGGTCCTGCCGCCGACCCTAACCCAGCCGTGCATCCCCGCCAGGCCGGTGTCTTCGGCCCGAGCGCCGGTGCCGGGCACGACCACGGACGCCAGCGCCAACACACCGGCGCACACCAAAATCTTTCTCATGGCTGGCGACCCCCGTTGCAACCGGCCGATCATGATGCAGCGTAAACTGCTGCCCGATTCCGCCGCTGGGAGCGATTGGCGCAGCGTCGCAGAGGGCAAATTTTCCCCCCTCGCAGCTTTTGCGTCACAGTCGCAAAATGCTTCGCCTCAAAGTCAGGAATTGGGCACGAGCTGGCCCGCCTCACTTTGCCGCGACGACGGCGATCTCCACCAGCATGCGCGGATCGGCGAGCTTGGCCTCTATGCAGGCGCGCCCCGGCAGGTTCTCGCCGCCCGTCCAGGCGATCCAGGCCTCGTTCATGGCATCGCGCAACCTGATGTCCGTCACCCAGATGGTGGCGGAGACGAGCTTGGTCTTGTCCGTACCGCCGAGCTTCAACAGTCGGTCGATCTCTTTGAGGATCTGCTGCGTCTGGCCCTTGGCGTCCTGCTTCACGTCCTCGGCGACGATGCCGGCGGTGAAGACGAAGCCATTGGCCTCGACGACGTTGGAATAGATCTTCGACGGCTCGTGCCGCTTGAGGGTCATGGGCGCTCTCCAGGGTGTTTGCGTTGCGAGCCGTTACTTAGCACGGGCCGCCGGGGGCGCCATCGGCAAAGCGCATGCGCATCGGCAGCCCGTTCAATTGATCTTGGCAACCTCGCCGTCGCCACCGCGCGCCGACCACCGCAACGCCAAGGGGCCCAAGAAGGCGCTGAGCGCCATGACGACGAAC
>DATEVP010000307.1:0-8258 GCA_035258465.1 Hyphomicrobiaceae bacterium | reverse complement strand
GGGGAGAAGAAGATCACCCGGCTGCCGCCGCGTACCGCCGTCGTCGCCTTCTCGGCCTCCGAGGTCTACGCCATCGCCGAGCTGGTCCGGCGCCAGCGCGGCGGCGCGGCGGTGGTGCTGGGCGCGCTGTCGCCACGCACGCGCAACGCGCAGGTTGCGCTCTACCAGTCCGGCGACGTCGACTTCCTGGTGGCTACCGACGCCATCGGCATGGGGCTCAACCTCGACGTCGACCAGGTGGCGTTCGCCGGCACGCGCAAGTTCGACGGCCAGGTGCATCGCACGCTGACGCCTGCCGAGCTCGGGCAGATTGCCGGCCGCGCCGGCCGCCACATGAACGACGGCACCTTCGGCGTCACCGGCGTCGTCGAGCCCTTCTCTTCCGATCTCATCGAGCGGCTGGAGACGCACAATTTCGAAAGTGTGCGCTCGCTGCAATGGCGCAGCCGCAATCTCGATTTCGGCTCGCTCGACCGGCTGAAGGAGAGCCTGCGGCAGGCGCCGCGCGAGTCCCGGCTCACGCGAGCGCGGCTGGCGGACGACGTGCTGGCACTCGACCACGTCGGCCACGACCCCGAGGTCGTGGCGTACGCGGCCGCACCGGCGGCCGTCGGCCGGCTGTGGGAAGTGTGTCAGATCCCGGACTATCGCAAGATCTCTCCGCAGAATCATGCCGAGCTGATCGGCACGCTCTACAAGTTCCTGATGGGCCCCGAGGAGCGCATCCCGGAGGATTGGTTCGCCAACCAGGTGGCATTCGCCGACCGCACCGACGGCGATATCGACACGCTCGCCAACCGCATCGCCCACATTCGCACCTGGACCTTCGTCTCCAACCGGGTCGACTGGCTCGCCGATCCGGCGCATTGGCAGGCCCGCACGCGCGCCATCGAGGATGCCCTGTCGGACGCTCTGCACGAGCAGCTCACGCAGCGGTTCGTCGACCGCCGCACCAGCGCCCTGATGCGGGGCCTCAAGGAGAAAGACGAGCTGCATGCCGAGATTGCCGAGGACGGGACCGTCCAGGTCGAGCGCCACTTCGTCGGGCGCCTGAAGGGCTTCCGTTTCTTTCCAGATACGGAGGGCGAAGGCATCCACGGCCGGGCCACGCGCAATGCCGCCGCACACGTGCTGGTCAAGGAGCTGGCCATGCGCGTGCGGCGCATGGTGTCGGCCAAGAACGAGGCCTTCAAGATCGGGCGGCAAGGTCAGATCCTGTGGCGCGAGGAGGAGATTGCGCAACTAGAGGCGGGCGAGGACGCCCTCAAGCCGACCGTTACGGTGCTCGCCGACGACCATCTTGCGGCGCCCGAGCGAGAGAAGGTGCAGGCGCGACTCAACACCTGGATCGCCGAGATCATCGGCGAGCGGCTGAAGCCGCTGGCGGAGATCGCCGGCGCGCAGGACATCGCCGGCTTGGCGCGCGGCATCGCCTTCCGTCTCAGGGAGAACTTCGGCGTGCTGCGGCGCGAAAGCGTCGCCGAGGAAATACGCGCGCTCGACCAGCCGGCGCGCGCGCAGCTGCGCAAGTACGGCGTTCGCTTCGGCGCCTTCAACATCTATTTTCCGGCGATGCTGAAGCCGGCGTCGGCGGAATTGTCCGTCACCCTTTGGGCCCTCAAGTACGGGGCGGCTCAAGGTCTGGGGGCGTCGCCGGTGCCGGAGCTGCCGCGGGCCGGACTGACCTCACTGCCGGTCGATGCGAGCGTCGCGGAGACGTTCTATCGCGTGGCGGGTTTTCATGTCTGCGGACCGCGCGCCGTGCGCATCGACATGCTCGAGCGCCTCTCGGATCTCATTCGCCCGCTGGTGGCGTGGCGGCCGGATCCGACCAATCCAGTGATGCCGCCGAAAGGCGCCACGGGCGATGGCGGATTTCGAGCGACGCCCGACATGATGTCGATCCTGGGCTGTCGCGCCGAGGAACTCGGCCACGTGCTTAGGGCGCTGGGCTTCCGGGCCGACCGCCGTCAGCTCGCGCCTGCGGCGCCCGAGGCCGCCGGGCCTGGGTCCGCCGAGGCAACGGTCCCACCCGCAAACGGCGAGTTGCCAACGACGGAGGTCGTACCGGCAACGGCCGAACCCGCGATCCCAGCAGCCGAGGCCAATCCATCAACACCAGAAGCAGCGACGGCAAGCGCCGAGATCGCACCCGTACCCGAGGCGAGCGAGCAAGGCGCGGTCGCACCACCCGCCGAGGCCGCGTCTGCGCTCGTGCCGGCACCACCGGCGGACAAATGGGAGGAGATTTGGCGGCCGCGGCGCCGCGGGCGGGCGTTCGAGCCGGAGGGGGGGCAGCGACCAACAGCGGCGGCGCAAGAGCCCGACCAAGCCGTGCGGCGTCCCAAGCCCAAGGCAGGCCACCGCTCGGGCAAGGGGCAACCACCCCATCGGCGAGAGCAACGCCATGAGGGCCCCAAGCGGCGGCGCGAGGAGGGGGGGCGCCTGCAATTCCAGTCCTCGCCCCCGGCCGCGAAAAGCGCCGTCGATCCCGATTCACCATTTGCCGCGCTGAGCTCGCTGAAGGCCGCGATGGAAAAGCGCAGCCAGGACTGACCCAGACTCATGACCGCGACGGACAGCGACGCAGGCGAGGCGCAGGTTGGCTCCGGTCCGGCCGACACGCAGCGCCTCGACAAGTGGCTCTGGTTCGCCCGCATCGTGAAATCGCGGACTCTGGCGGCGGAGGTGATCGCCCAAGGAAAGGTGCGGGTCAACCGCACGCGCGTCGTCAAGGCCAGCCAGACCGTGCGGCCTGGAGACGTGCTCACCATTGCCTTGCGCGGGCGGGTGCAGGTTCTCAAGGTCGCGGCGGCGGGCGCGCGCCGTGGGCCGCCGCCCCAGGCGCGCCAGCTCTATGAAGACCTCTCATCCGCATCCGCCACACCGAAGCCCGCCGACAGCACGAGCGGACAGCGCGGATCGGGAATGGGCCGCCCCACCAAGAAGGACCGGCGTCTGATCGACCGCCTCACGGACGAAGAATGAAGGTGTTCCCCCTGGCCTATTGCGCCTTGCGGCAAACGGTCCATCTATGGCAACACAGTGCCAACCCCTAATAACGAGCAAGCTCGCGCAGGTCACAGGCTCGGATCAGCATGACGTATATCGTCAACGAGAACTGCATCAAGTGCAAATACACCGATTGCGTGGAGGTGTGCCCGGTCGATTGCTTCTACGAGGGCGACAACATGCTCGTCATCCACCCCGACGAGTGTATCGACTGTGGCGTTTGCGAGCCGGAATGCCCGGTGGACGCGATAAAGCCAGATACCGAGCCGGGTCTCGAGCAGTGGCTTGAGCTCAATCGCCAGTACTCCGAGAAATGGCCGAATATTACGTCGAAGAAAGAGGCGCCCTCCGACGCGGACGACTTTCGCGACGAGAAAGACAAGTACAAGAAATATTTCAAGCCTGAGCCCGGATCTGGCGATTGACCAGAATTGCTGTACCGTTACTCGCGTGCATGGCTAATACGCTCGAAGGTTGCATGCAATTATGATGTCGCTGGATACGGGCATTTAATGATTGCCAGCGCTCGACCGGGCGTTTGCGACGTGCAGGCGCTTCAAAATCCGTGAAGTTTGTGTTATGGTAGCAACAAGTGGTTCGGCGTGAACAAACTCGGAACTTAGGCCAGCTCGTGTATGCGGTTATCCCTGCGCAACGGTGCCGTGGCGGCATCGTGAGGAGTCGCGCGCAGCTTTGGGCCGCCAAGCCATCAAGAAGGGCGTGAGAGGCCGCGGCAACCACGGGGAACCGCGACCAGGAACGCAGAGTGCAGAAGAGGGGGCGGCTTATCGCCGACTGACCCATGATGGCGTGCGCCGCCGCGCGTACGCATGCACGGAATGCGAGTAACAGTTGGTAAGACCACTAGAAGTAGAAAGTGAGAGCCCGATGGCACGGAAACAGACCCCGAACAGGACCACGTCGAAGAAGGTTGCAGCGGGGAAGCATGCCGTGCGCAAGGCGGGCGCGCGCGTACCCGCGCCGGCCAAGGATTCCGTGCGCAAGGTGCAGCCGTCGAAGAAGGACCACCGAAGCGCGATCAAGGCCGCTGCGGCCAAGGCAGCCCCCTTGGCGAACAAGACGGCCATCAAGAAGCCTTCTCCTCCAGTAAAACCAGCGGCCGTGAAGGGCCAGGCCAAGCCTGTCGCTCCGGCACAGCGCCCGATTGCGGCCAAACCCATGCCGCCCCAGCAGGCCGGTGCGGCAAGACCCGCGACCAAGCCGACGGCACCGGCGCCCATCGGCATGAAGGTCAAGCCGCCGTTCGGACCCGGCGCGCGCCCCATGGGTGTCCCGGGCCAGCGCCCGATGCCGGCCGCCAACAAGCAGCCAAGCCATACGGTCACGGCTCCGGCGGGCCAGAACGCGCAGAAGGTGCCCGTAAAGAGCCAGCAGCCGCCCGTGAACAAGAAGCCGGTGCATCAGCGGCACGGCTTCAAGACCAGCGAATGGATCGTGTATCCGGCGCACGGCGTCGGCCGCATCATCGGCATCGAGGAGCAGGAGATCGCCGGCGTTTCGCTGGAGCTCTTCGTCATCACGTTCGAGAAGGACAAGATGACGCTGCGGGTGCCCACGGGCAAGTCGCAGAGCGTCGGCATGCGCAAGCTCGCCGAGGAGAACACCATCCGCCGCGCCATGGAGACCCTGAAAGGCAAGGCGCGCGTCAAGCGCACCATGTGGAGCCGGCGCGCGCAGGAGTACGAGGCGAAGATCAACTCCGGCGACCTGATCTCGATTGCGGAGGTCGTGCGCGATCTCTACCGCTCCGAGAGCCAGCCGGAACAGTCCTACTCCGAGCGGCAGCTCTACGAGGCGGCGCTCGACCGCATGGCGCGCGAGGTTGCAGTCGTCGACAAGCTCGACGAGCGCGGCGCTATCCAGCGCATCACCGAGGTGCTCGCCAAGAGCGCCAAGGGGCGCCGGATCGCGGCCGAGGAGGCCGAGGTCAAGGCCGCCTGAGCGCTTCCGGGCGCTTGCCAAAAGCTCACCGCCCGGCCTCCATGAGACCGGGCGGTTTTGCTTTGGGATCCGGGGCTTGTGGGTCGGGACGGGGTTCTGGCGCTTCGACAGTGCCCGGACGCCGGCGCGTGCGGCGCGCGGACGCGGGATCGATCGCGCCCACGCCAGCACCGACATTCTCGAGTTCAATCAAGCCCGCGCTGGACAGGTCGATCGTGGGGCTGAGCCTTTGCTCGATCCAGCCGCGCACGCGCACGCTTGCGCCCTCCAGCGCTTTCGGTCGCTCGGCGAATTCGCCCAACAGATTTCGGTCCGCCCGGCGCAACGAGACGCTGAACCCCTGGCGCCAATCGGCATCGAAGTTGAGATAGATTACGCCGCGCACCTCAGCGACGCGCACGATGCGGCCCTCGACCACCTGAAACGTGGCGCTGTAGCGAGCGAGCTCGGAAGGTCGATCGGCCCGCCGGACCTGGTAGGCGGCCTCACCCCATAGCCCGCGCTTGGCTTCGCGGGCCGTTCGCTCGGCCCCAAGAAGCTCCGTTGCGCACGCACGATTGCCGGCGAGCGTATGGGCCCGGGCCAGCCCCTGCTCGAGCATGTGCCCCTGCGCCCAATGGCGCTTGTCGTCTTCTCGCCAAAAGACCTGGGCCTGCAAGCGGCCATGGCGATCAGTGCGCTCGCCGCCATAGGCGATCTCGATCGACCTGCCGACCAGGAGGGCGCGCAGCTCCTCCCGCGCCGCCACCTCCATGGGCCAGAGGCCGGGCTCGGCGCCGACGTCGATCGCCCGCGGTGCCAGCGCGCCGATCAGCCGCAACTGCGAGCCGTCATCGAGCGTCACCGTCTCGCCGTCGATGATGCGTGTGACCGTCCGCTTGGGGCCGGGCTCGAGGCCGGTGCAGGCAAGGGGGTCGGCGGAGGACTGGGTCGAAGCCATCGGGCTTGCCAGCTGGACGCCAACGGCCAAAGCAAAGAAGCACAGAAGCCTTCGTTGCGATCTACCGGTCGGCGCAAGGCGCGGGAGCATGCGCGCAACTTGCCGCGAGACAACCGCAAATGGCAATGGGCGGGCGGGCTCGAATTGCTCAGGCGGCCTTCTGCGCCCGCCTGGATCTGGAGCGTGACAAGCGCTTCGCGAGTTTGGCCAGCTGTCTTTCGATACCGGCAACGTCGACGATGTTGGGGTCGAAATCGGGACCGCGCCACTCGACCATTTCGGCATGGCGCTGGTGATTCGGGTCCGCCATGGCCTCGAGATACTCGGCATAGCCCCACGGGCCGCCGACGTCTTCGGGCGGGCAGCGACCGGCTGCATCGATGAGCCGCGGACAGGCGACGCCGGAGGTGGGCTCGCACACCCTCTCGATCTTTACCTTGTGCTCCCAGCCGTCGCCGAAGTCGTAGAGGTACTTGAAGGTTTTTGCGCCGGAGGAATCGACCAGATCGGAGAGCGAGGAGCCTTTGGCCGAGAGCACGCGCGGCATGTCGGGCCAGTCGAAGCCCGGCTGCGGTAAGCCCCAGCGGCGGTCGCGCGCGCGGAATTCGTAGAGATGGTAGTTGTCCCAGGGCATGGCGGCCTGGATCACCAGATGCAGATCCGCGAGCTTGATGTCGAGCGGCACCTCGATGCGTCGTGTCACCGTCGGCTGCACGTCATCGAGCGTGATCTTGAGGCCAGCGATCTTCATGGCACGAGTTTAGCCGCACTCCATGCGATGGCCCAAGCCCAGGGCAGCAGTTCATCCACACGATTGATTGGCTGCCTTGGTGCCTTTCTTCGAGAGCCCAAGCGGCTCGTGAGCCGGTGGCACGAAAGAAGGCGCCGCCCGGATGCGAAATCCGGGCGGCGCCTTGGAGACTGGTGAAGAAGGGATCTCGATGCGCCTCAACCCCTTGGTAGACCTGGCAACGACCTACTCTCCCGCGTCTTAAGACGGAGTACCATCGGCGCTGGGGCGTTTCACGGCCGAGTTCGGAATGGGATCGGGTGCAGCCACCCCGCTATAATCACCAGGTCGACGAAAGGGTTGAGGCAAACTTGTCTATTCGTCAGGCGATTCCCACGCCCATCAGCGGACGCTTGTCCGCGCCGTCGGTCCGAGGACCCAAGCCCGCAGAGCGGGCCGGCGCGAGGCGCCGCCCTCCCGGAGCGGCCGCGCATCTAAGCGCAAACAGCCGCGTGAGGGAGTTGATGAGCATTGCATAATGAGAGCGATCAAGCCGATCGAGCTATTAGTACCGGTAAGCTCCACGCGTCATTTTGTTCCGCGCTTCCACACCCGGCCTATCAACGTGGTGGTCTTCCACGGCTCTCAAGGGAGTACTCGTTTCGAGGTGGGTTTCCCGCTTAGATGCTTTCAGCGGTTATCCCGTCCGTACATAGCTACCCTGCTGTGCCGCTGGCGCGACAACAGGTCCACCAGAGGTACGTCCATCCCGGTCCTCTCGTACTAGGGACAGCTCCTCTCAATACTCCTACACCCACGGCAGATAGGGACCGAACTGTCTCACGACGTTCTGAACCCAGCTCACGTACCACTTTAAATGGCGAACAGCCATACCCTTGGGACCTGCTTCAGCCCCAGGATGTGATGAGCCGACATCGAGGTGCCAAACGATGCCGTCGATATGGACTCTTGGGCATCATCAGCCTGTTATCCCCGGCGTACCTTTTATCCGTTGAGCGATGGCCCTTCCACTCAGGACCACCGGATCACTATGACCGTCTTTCGACTCTGCTCGACTCGTCAGTCTCACAGTCAGGCGGGCTTATGCCATTGCACTCGACAGCTGATTTCCGACCAGCTTGAGCCCACCATCGTGCGCCTCCGTTACTGTTTGGGAGGCGACCGCCCCAGTCAAACTGCCTGCCATACAATGTCCCGGACCCGGATGACGGGCCGCGGTTAGACAACCATATCCACAAGGGTGGTATTTCACATTGCGGCTCCACGGAAGCTAGCGCCCCCGCTTCAAAGCCTACCACCTATCCTACACATGCAAACACGATTGCCAGTGTAAAGCTGCAGTAAAGGTGCACGGGGTCTTTCCGTCTAACCGCAGGAACCCCGCATCTTCACGGGGAATTCAATTTCACTGAGGATGTGCTGGAGACAGTGGGGAAGTCGTTACGCCATTCGTGCAGGTCGGAACTTACCCGACAAGGAATTTCGCTACCTTAGGACCGTTATAGTTACGGCCGCCGTTTACTGGGGCTTCGATTCAAAGCTTGCACTTCTCCTCTTAACCTTCCAGCACCGGGCAGGCGTCAGGCCATATAC
>DATEVP010000306.1:0-5363 GCA_035258465.1 Hyphomicrobiaceae bacterium | reverse complement strand
AACAGCGCCGCCGCCACGATCATCTCCCCGATACGGTTGGGGAGCGGGCGCGCCCAGGCGCCCTGCTCTCCTTCGATGCTCGGCCGCGCTTCAAGCTCACCACTCACGCAAACCCTCCCCAGGCGCGATCGAGCCTTGCCGGCCAACCGCGCGGATGTGCTCTACTTCTTGAGGCCGATTTCCTTCATGACGTCGGCGAGGCGCTTGTCGTCCTCGGCGATGACCTTGCCGAAGGCGGCGGCGGGAAGGTAGGCGGGCGTGAAGCCGATGTTCTTGCCGGCTGCCTGAAACTCGGGCGACTCCACGGTCTTCTTCACCGCATCCTGCAGCTTGGCGATCACCGGTTCCGGCGTACCCTTGGGCACGGCAATTCCGCGCCACATGTCGAGCGTGAGGTCGAAGCCTTCTTCTTTTGCCGTCGGCGCGGCGGGAAATACCGGGTCGCGCGTCCCACCCAGCACGGCCAGCACGCGCAGCTCGCCGCTTTTCACGTGCGGCACGACCGCCTGCGGAAACTGCACCGCCACCTCGATGCGATCGCCCAGCAGGTTGACCACCGCCTGGCCGCCGCCGAATGGCACGGGGGTGATCTTGGCGCCGCCGGCGGAGAACAAGGCAACGCTGGCGATGTGGGTGTGGCTGCCGGTGCCCGAGTTTCCGACGCGCACCTTGTCCGGATTGGCCTTGGCGAAGGCGACCAGCTCCTTGAGCGTCTTCCACGGCGCGCTTGCCTTCACGGCCAGCGCCGGGTTCTCGACGGTGACGCGCGCCACCGGGTCGAAGGCCTTGTAGTCGAAGGACAGCGTGCCGGAATGGAAGGTGGTGGAGATCGAGTTGGAGTTCCACACGATGGCATGGCCGTCCGGCTTCTGCTGCGACACGTGCACGTAGCCGAGCGCGCCGCCGCCGCCCGTGCGATTGACCACGGGCACCGGCGCGCCGAGCACCTTGGCCATGCCGTCGGCCAGCTGGCGCGCGGTCACGTCCGAGGCGCTGCCGGCGCCGAACATGACGGTCATCTCGATCGGCTTGCCGTCGGGGAATTGCTGTGCGCCGGCGGCGCTCGCCCAGACCGCAAGAAGGCACGCCGCCGCGAGCTTGAATACTCCGCTTCCCATCTTGCTCTCCCTAGTTCGGGCTGCTTATTGCTTCGTCCGTTGGTCAGCCCTTGTCGCACCCGTGTTTCATGATAGACCGCGAGGCCATGCCAACAAAGAGCGGATCTGAACAGGGGATGCGCAAGGCGAGAAGGGCATGAAGGCGCAAGCCGGCGGCAAGATTGCGGTGCGCGATCGAAGCGCCATGCCATTACTCCCCAGCGCATACGACAAGACTCAAGTGGGAGGTGACGCGATGCATTGCACGCCCTCCCGGGAAGTTGAGCGCATCCCCTGCCATCGCCGCAGCCGGCGCTAACCAAGCCCAACGGCGATTTGCGAGCACGGCCGAGCTTTCGGCCGCGCCGCGATTGACCTTTGCTCGGGCGGAAGCGAAGCTGCCCTCAGAAACAGGATGGGCAGGGAGATCGCGGCGAGAGCGGAGTTGCCCAGTGGACGACAGCAACCAAGGATGGGCGCCGCTGCTGGCCGTCAAGGGCGTCACCCTGCAATACAAGACGCAGCACCATCTCGTCACGGCGACCTACCGGGTGAGCTTCGACGTCGCTCTCGCCGACCGTTTCGTGGTGCTGGGGCCCTCCGGCTGCGGCAAGTCGACGATCCTCAAGGCGGTGGGCGGCTACATGGCGCCGACCGAAGGGTCGATCGAGCTCAAGGGTCAGATAATCCGCAGGCCCGGCCCCGATCGGGTCATGGTGTTCCAGGAGTTCGACCAGCTGCTCCCCTGGAAGACCGTGAAGAAGAACGTGATGTTCGCGCTGCAGTCCTCGCGCAAGCTGCACGGCAAGGCGGCCGAGGACCAGGCGATGCGCTACATCGAGAAGGTCAATCTCGCCAAGTTCGCCAACTCCTATCCGCACACGCTCTCGGGCGGCATGAAGCAGCGCGTGGCCATCGCCCGCGCGCTGGCCATGGAGGCGGACATCCTGCTGATGGACGAGCCGTTCGCCGCGCTCGATGCGCTCACCCGCCACCGCATGCAGGACGAGCTGCTGCAGCTGTGGGAGGACACGCGCTTCACCATGCTGTTCGTCACGCACTCGATTCCCGAGGCGGTGCGCGTCGGCAACCGCATCCTGCTGCTGTCGCCGCATCCCGGCCAGGTCGTGGGCGAGCTCAACAGCGATGGCGACGACACCATCGATCCGGCAAGCGGCCGCAAGCTCTCCGACCGCATCCACGACACCCTGTTCGCCGACCGCATCGAGGAGCACGAGGCTGCGCACCATGGCTGATGTTCGTGCACCGGGGAGGCCCATGTCGCCCGCCGTTCCTCCCAAGCGCCCCGAGTACATGCGCGACACCGTCGCCAGCCGGGACTTCGGCGTGGTGGAGAAGCCGCTGACGGTGTGGCAGCGGCTCGCCAACCAGGGCTGGCTGAGGAAAGCGATCATTCTTACGGTGATTGCGAGCGCCTGGGAGCTTTATGCCCGCAACCTCAACAACCCGCTGCTGGTGCCCACGTTCACGGCGACGCTCGAGGCTTTCCAGGCCGCAATCGCCAGCGGCGACATCCCCCAGAAGGTTGCCAATTCCGTGGTGCTGCTGCTGAAGGGCTACGCACTCGGCCTCTCGCTCGCCATGCTGTTCACCGCGCTGGCGATCATGTCCCAGTTCGGCAGCGACCTGTTGGAGACGCTGACCTCGGCCTTCAATCCGCTGCCCGCCATCGCCCTGCTGCCGCTGGCCCTGATTTGGTTCGGTCTCGGCGACATCTCCATCATGTTCGTGCTGGTGCATTCGGTGCTGTGGGCGGTGGCGCTGAATACGCACTCGGGCTTTCGGTCCGTGTCGAACACCATGCGCATGGTCGGGCGCAACTACGGCCTCAAGGGCCCGCGCTTCGTCGCCATGATTTTGATCCCCGCCGCCTTCCCCTCGATCCTGACGGGGCTCAAGATCGGCTGGGCGTTCGCCTGGCGCACGCTGATCGCCGCCGAGCTCGTGTTCGGCGTCTCCTCCGGCAAGGGCGGGCTCGGCTGGTACATCTACGAGAACAAGAACATGCTCGACATACCGGCCGTGTTCGCCGGCCTGTTCACGGTGATCCTCATCGGCCTGTTCGTGGAGAACCTGTTCTTCCGCAACATCGAGATCGCCACGGTCCGCCGCTGGGGCATGCAGTCCTAGGTCGCTTGCAAGGTGCCGGCCGGGTAGCGAGGGCGGGAGCGGCCGGGGAATGGCACGCATGGGCGAATTGTCGAGGGGTGTTGTCAGCGGTGCGCGCCGCGCGAGCTTCGAGGCGCTGGAGGCGCGCGTGCGGCGCACCGCCTCGGGACTCGCCTCGCTCGGCGTCGGCCAGGGCGACTGCGTCGCCATCCTGATGCGCAACGACATCGCCTTCATGGAGGCGTCCTACGCCGCGCAGACGCTCGGTGCCTACGCCGTGCCGGTCAACTGGCATTTCAAGGTCGAAGAGATCGCCTATATCCTCGCTGACAGCGCCGCCCGCGTGCTCGTCGGGCATGCCGACCTGCTGGCGCCGATTGCCGCGGACCTGCCGGCGGGCGTTGCCGTGATCGCGGTCGCGACGCCGCCCGAGGTGGCGGTCGCCTATGGCGTCGAGCCCGCCTCCGCAAGCGACGTGCCCGAGGCGCACGACTACGAGGCCTGGATCGAGCGCCAGCCGCCGCACCCGGGGCCCGCGCTGCCCGCATCGCTCACCATGTTCTACACCTCCGGCACCACCGGCCATCCCAAGGGCGTGCGCCGGCCGGCGCCGACGCCGCAGCAGCAGGTGGCGATCGAGCGCATGCGCCGGGAGACCTTCGGCATCGAGCCGGGCATCCGCTGCGCCGTGCCCGGGCCGCTCTACCACTCCGCGCCCAATGCCTTCGCCATGCGCGCGGGGCGGGTCGCCGAGCTGATGGTCCTGATGCCACGCTTCGACGCCCTCACGCTGCTCGAGCTGATCGAGCGCGAGCGCCTCGACACCATGTTCATGGTGCCGACCATGTTAATCCGCCTCTTGAAGTTGCCCGAGGAGGTGCGCCGCAGATTCGATCTTTCCTCGCTGAAGTTCGTCATCCATGCGGCGGCGCCCTGCCCCGTCGACGTGAAGCGGGCGATGATCGACTGGTGGGGTCCCGTGATCAGCGAGTTCTATGGCTCCACCGAATCGAGCGCGGTCACGCTTGCCTCCAGCGCGGACACCTTGAAAAAGCCGGGCACCGTGGGGCGGGCGGTCGAAGGCGCGGAGCTGCGCATCCTCGACGACGCGGGCCGGATGCTGCCGGCGGGCGCCGTCGGCGAGATCTTCACGCGCTTCGCGGCACTGCCCGACTTCACCTACCACAACAAGCCGCAGGAGCGTGGCGCCATCGAGCGCGAGGGCTTCATCACGTCGGGCGACGTCGGCTATCTCGACGATGACGGCTACCTCTTCCTGTGCGACCGCAAGCGCGACATGGTGATCTCGGGCGGCGTCAACATCTATCCAGCCGAGATCGAGGCGGCGCTGCACACCATGCCGGGGGTGAAGGACTGCGCCGTGTTCGGCATCCCGGACGGGGAGTTCGGCGAGGCGCTGATGGCCGTGGTCGAGCCCCTGGATGGCGCCGCCCTTGCCGCCAACGAAGTGCGTGCGCACCTGCGGGCGCACCTCGCCGACTACAAGGTGCCCCGCGCCATCGAGATCGCCCGCGACCTGCCGCGCGAGGACTCCGGCAAGATCTTCAAGCGCCGCCTGCGCGACCCGTACTGGCAAGGCGCCGGGCGGCGGATTTAGCAGGCGAGGAGACGACCATGGCGACGGCAGTGTCGGGCAAAGCGCGCGGCGCATCCAAGGCGGGCATGGCACCCGCCGAGTGGGAGCGGCGCGTCGACCTCGCGGCGGCCTACCGCCTGGTGCACCTGTTCGGATGGTCGGACCTGATCGGCACGCACCTCTCGGCCCGCGTGCCGGGGCCCAACGATCACTTCCTCATCAATCCCTATGGCTTTTTGTTCGAGGAAATCACCGCCTCGTGCCTGGTCAAGGTCGACGTCGACGGCAACATTGTCAGCAACACCGAGCACCACATCAATCCGGCGGGCTTCGTCATCCATAGCGCCGTGCACATGGCGCGGCCGGATGTCGCCTGCTGCATGCACACGCATACGCAGGCCGGTGTCGGCGTGGCGACGCAGAAGGGCGGGCTGCTGCCGATCACCCAGCACGCGCTCGCGGTCATCGCCAGCACCGGCTACCACGCCTACGAAGGCATCGCCACCGATCTCAACGAGCGCGAGACGATCGGGCGCGAT